>CANPWS010000001.1 GCA_947584955.1 uncultured Bacilli bacterium
ATCCTTATATTTTATATAATTTAATAAAACTAATATTATTGATAAATGTTTTAAGGTATGCTATAATTAACCTAGTTATTACTAAAATAAGGAGTGGTAAAGTATGTATTTTGATCCAGGTTCTGGTAGTATGTTAATTCAAATGCTGGTTGCTATTTTTGCAGGTGCAGGGGCTTTTTTTGTAACTTTTAAAACTAATGCGATTTCTTTCATAAAAGGAAAATTCAAAAAAAATGGAAAAGAAAAAAATAATAAAAGATAATTCTTCTTTTAGAGATCCATCTGGTTATATTTATTACAAAGATAATAATATTTATCGAAAAATAAACAAAAGCTATATTGATAAATTTGAACATTTTATAAATAGTGGATTATATGAAGAACTTGTTAAAAATAATTTAATTGTTAAACACGAAATAAAAAATAAAGATAGTGATAGTTATGATATTTTAGTACAAAAAATACCTTTTATTACTTATCCATATGAATGGTGTTTTGATCAATTAAAAGATGCGGCATTACTTACATTAAAAATTCAAAAAATAGCTTTAAAATATGGTATGACATTAAAAGATGCTAGTGCTTATAATATACAATTTTTTCATGGAAAATGTATCTTTATTGATACTTTATCCTTTGATTTTTATGAAGATAATATGCCATGGGGAGCATACGGACAATTTATTAGACATTTTTTAGCACCTTTACTATTGATGAGTTATGTAGATGAAAACTTAAATTGTCTTTTAAAAAATTATATTGATGGAATTCCAATTGATTTAGCAAATAATATTTTAAAATCACGAGGAGGATTTACGTCATATATTCATATAAAATTACATAATAAAGCTATATTAAAAAATAATACAAATGAAAAAGCTATAGAAAAAGCAAAAGTATCTAAAAATGGAATTTCAAACATTATAGATATGCTTTATAGACAAATAGAAAATTTAAAAAGAAAAAAAGTTGACAGCCAGTGGAACAATTATTATGAAAATACTAACTATATAAAAAAAGCAAGTGATAGTAAAGCTAATATAGTTGAAAGTTATTTAAAAAAAATAAAAATTAATAATAATGATATAGTATGGGATTTAGGTGCAAACGACGGAAAATATTCTAAAATTGCATCTTCATTAGGTGCTTATACCATTTGTTTTGATATTGACAATAATTCTATTAATAGATGTTATAATATTGTTAAAGATAACAACGAAGAAAATTTACTACCTTTAATACTTGACTTAAATAATCCTTCGCCTGCCATAGGCTTTGGATTAGTTGAAAGAAAAAGTTTAAATGAAAGAGCAGATATTAAATGTATTATGGCTCTTGCTATTATTCATCATTTAGCAATATCTAACAATGTGCCTTTAATAAATATCGCTAAATATTTTTCTAGTTTAAGTAAATATTTGATAATAGAATTTATTCCTAAAGAAGATTCAAAAGTAGAGACATTATTAAAAACTAGATTAGATATTTTTGATAATTATAATATTGAAACTTTTGAAAAAGAATTTTCAACTTTTTATAAAATAATAAAAAAAGATAATATAGATAGTAGTAAACGAGTTATGTATTTAATGGAGAAAAAAGATGAAGAAAAATGATATTTTAAAAAAACTAACTACTAATAATATTATTTTATATTTTTTTTCTAATTTAAATTATATTTCTTTATTATTATGGTACTATAATTCAAATACTAAATATATTTTTGAAATGTTTATAACTGATGTATTAATTATTACTTTTCTTATACTTATTATAAATTCAATTATTTATTATTTAATTTATAAATATATTAAAGATTCTCAAAAAGTATTTTATATTTTATTCTTTTTTTCATTTTTTTATGTTATTAATTATAATTTAACTACTTTATTAATTATTATTTTATTATTAATTTTATTTTCTATAATATTTAAAAAATATGTACATTTTAAATTAGACTCTTCAGTTGGATTATTAATTTTTATTGGTGGATTTTTATTTCTATATAATTTTAGTATATCATTATATAATGGTATTAATCTATCGTATAAAACAAGGAAATATAATGTAGAAAATAAAATAGTTATTAATAATGATTTACCTAGTCCAAATATTTATTGGATACATACAGATGGTATGATGAGTATAAATGCAACTTTTAAATATTTTGGTTATAAGAATGAAACATTAAATGATTATTTAACTTATAATAATTATTATAAAAATGATGATGCTTATCTAGTTAGTGGACATAAAACAAGTTTTGCTTTAGCAAGTTTATTTAATCCTAATTATTATGATAATTTTTTTAGTACTTATTTAAATGATTTAGAAAATATTTACTTAAAAAAACAAAAAAGAACATCATTTAATATTTCATACGATGAAGTTACTTCAAAAAGATTAGATAGTGAATTATTTTCATATTTAAAAGCAAAAGATTATAAAACTATTGCTATTTCTAAATTTAATCAATATTCATCTTTAAATTCTGATTATTATTATGATTTTTATAATTATAATGAAAATGATAGACATATTGAAGGGGATAAAAAATTTAAATTATTAACTAATTTAGATTTTAATAAAGCTAAAAAATATACTAATTATTTTCATTTAAAAAATATTCTTAATTATACTGTTTTTCATTATGTATTTGATAACATTAACTTTCTTGATTATAACGAAATAGATTATAATAATATTGATACAAGTAGTTATTCTTATATTGATAATTCGAAATATTGGCCAATAAAAGCTATGTTAAAAGGAATAGAGTTATCAAATGAAACAGACGATAAAAAATTTGTATTTATTGATTACGATTTAAATCATCTTCCCATTACTTTTGATAAAGAAGGAAATATTATAGATAAAAGTCATGAAGAAGATATTAATTATTATTTAGATAATTATATTTATGCTAGTTATCTTCTTATTGATTTACTTAGTTATATCAAAAATAATGATCAAGAAGCAATTATAATAGTAGAAGCAGATCACGGAATTCATAGTTATGAAAATGATACATTAATGCATGTTTTTAATATTTCTAATGATGAAGCTCAAAATATTAAAAATTCTGTTATGAATGCTGTATATATTCCTGAAAAATATAAAAATGGTGATGAAAAATATTTACAAAATCCACTTAATATAAGTAGATATTTGGTTAATAATTTTATGTGTGATAATAGTTATAATTATATTGAAAATTAATTATATTAAAATATTATATTTATTGCACTTACAATTTATATAATATTTTTTTGCATATTTTTTTTATAAACTCATAGGATTTATTAGAAAATAAAGAAAAGAGGTATATAATATGGAAAAAATAGATGTTATAAAAAGTATTGGCGCTAGAACTGGGGGAGATATATATTTAGGAGTTGTTGGAGCAGTTAGAACTGGTAAAAGTACTTTTATAAAAAAATTTATGGAATCGTTAGTTATTCCAAATATTGCTGATGAAGCAGAAAGAAAAAGAACTATGGATGAGCTTCCTCAATCAGCAGGTGGTAAAACAATTATGACAACAGAACCTAAATTTGTTCCTGCGACTGCGACAAAAATACAAATTGATGATTTTTCTGCCAATATTAGAATGATTGATTGTGTTGGTTATGTCATAAATGCAGCGAAAGGATATGAAGATGAAAATGGACCTAGATATGTAATGACGCCTTGGTATTCAGACCCTATTCCATTTATCGAAGCTGCAGAAATTGGAACTGAAAAAGTTATTAAAGATCATTCTACCATTGGAATAGTAGTAACTACAGACGGAACGATTGGTGATATTCCAAGAAGTGAATATATTTCTGCCGAAGAAACAGTTATTAATGAACTTAAAACTATTGGAAAACCATATATTGTTTTATTAAATACAGTTCATCCTAATTTACCAGAAACAGAGAAACTTGCTGACAAATTAAAAGAAAATTATAATGTACCAGTAATGCCAATTAATATTGAAGCTATGCAAGAAAGAGATATGTATAATATTTTAAAAGAGGCTTTATATGAATTTCCCGTAGAACAAGTTAAAGTTAATATGCCAGAATGGGTAACTATTTTAAATCATGAACACTATTTAAAAAAACATTATATTGAAAAAATAAGAGAAAGTGTTATTGAAATTGATAAATTAAGAGATGTTGATAATATTACTAAACATTTTTCTGATTCTGAATATATTTCAAAAGCATATTTATCTAATGTTGATACTTCAACAGGGGAAATTACTATTAATTTAGAATCACCTTTAGAATTATATAATAAAGTTTTAAATGAAATAATAGGTGTTGATATTTCTTCTAAAGCAAATTTGCTTTCTATTTTTCAAGAATATAACATTGCTAAACATGAATATGATCAAATTAAAGGTGCTTTAAAAATGGTTAAACAGACAGGTTATGGAATTGCTTCCCCAACTTTAGCAGATATGAAATTAGAAACTCCTGAAATCATAAAACAGGGAAGTAGATATGGTGTTAAATTAAAAGCCAAAGCTCCATCTATTCATATGATAAAAGTTGATGTAGAAAGTACATTTGAACCTATTATTGGTAGTGAACTTCAAAGTAAGGAACTTATTAACTACTTAACTAAAGATGAAAATAATGATATTTGGAAAAGTGAAATATTTGGAAGAAGTCTTGATGTCATTGTTCAAGAAGGTATTCAAGCTAAACTTTCTATGATGCCTGAATCTGTAAGATATAAGTTAGGTATGACATTAACTAAAGTAATAAACAAAGGTGCTAATAATATGATAGCTATTGTACTTTAAAATAACTCAATTTAAGAGTTATTTTTTTATAATAAAGGATAATTATTGTATTTATTTTTTTCCCGCTATTATTCTAATTTATTTGTTTATATTTTTAATTAAATCAAAATATTAATTAGATTTTTTACTTTTTGTTAACTATTAGTAAAGTTTTTATTTTTTTAATTAAAATTATATGAAAATACTTGATTTTCTTTTTATTTCATGATATCTTTAGAGTGTAAGTAAATAGAATACTTACGGTGTCAAACAAGAAAATGGAGGTAATTAAAAAATGACAAAAGCTGAATTAGTACAATTTATTGCTGAAAATGCAGATTTAACAAAAGCTGACGCTGGTCGTGCTTTAGATGCTATGGTAGAAGGAGTTACAAAAGGTCTTAAAGATACTGGTAAAGTTACTTTAGTTGGTTTTGGTACTTTTACTGCCAAAAAGAGAGAAGCTAGAGATGGACGTAATCCTCAAACTGGAGAAGCAGTTCATATTCCAGCTCGTGTAGTTCCAGGTTTTAAAGCAGGAAACAAATTAAAAGATTCTTTAAACTAGTTTATTAGAATTGACTTTTCAAGCAAGTAGCATTTGTAAATATAGAAAATTAATTTAGTAGTATATTAAAAATGCATCTTGATTTAAACAAAATAATTTAAAGAACTTTAAGAAATTGTTTGGAAATTAGTTATTTAATTTCTTAACAATTTCTTTTTCTTATATATAAAATAATAATTTATTTAATAAGAAATTTAATTAATTTTATATATATAAAAATAAAATAAGCATTTAATTTTATACTTATTTTATTTCCCTATATACTGCAATTACTTTACCAAGTAACATATCATTAGAAACAATATTTACATTAATTGTTTGATGTTTGGGATTTATTGCTTGTAAAATTATTCCTTTAGGATAACGATATAATCTTCTTACTGAAAGCATATTATTTTTTATAGCAATTATTACATCATCGCCATTTTTATAATCATCCTGTTTTTTAAAAAATACTTTATCACCTTTTAAATATACTGGAGACATTGAGTCATCTGTTATTTTAATTGATAATTGACTATTTGTATTAATTGGTTCATATGATGCATTTTTATAAGTATTTATAATTTTTTCACTATATGTAGTTAAATTTTTATCTTTTCTCATATTACTAACATATTCTTTTATCATCTTTTTTTCAAATACTTCTTTATCTTTAGTAGTAATAGGTATTTCCTCTAATACAGATAATTCTACATTAAAAATACGACATATTTCGAAAAAGATATCATAAGGTATATTTAATGAACCTGTTTCATATTTATGAAGGGTTTGTCTATTTTTTACATTACCAAGTGCATTGGATAAATCTTCAAGTGAGTAATTGTATTTAGTTCTTGCTTCTTTTATAATATTACATGCAAATGGTTTTAATTCATCACTTATTAATTCTTGTTTACTAGTTCTCATTTTTAATCTCCTTCTTTAATCAATATTATTTATTATATAAATTACTTTTGTTCCTATTATACTTATAATTGTTACAAATATATATCTTATTATAAATAACTCTAATATATTTACAATATTGTAATCAAATAGATATGCTATTATACAAAAAATCAAGCATTCAATAAAATGAGTTATTATTGAAGTTATTATATTAGTTATCCATACTTTATTTTTTAATTGTCTTATATAATGATATAATTTAGCATTTATCCACATAGCTATAATTAATGATATAAAATTAGCATAATATAAACTATTATTTAAATTTATTATATTATTAAAAGCTAAATTAGATATTTCATTGATACTACTTGTTTTTAATGATAGTGAAAATATACCAAATGTATACACTATTATATTACAATATATAACTTGTAATATAATACTTTTTACTTCATCAGGACCTTTTTTTTGAACTATTATTGATGAAGCTATTAATATTAAGCTATTAATAATAAATCCTAAATTAATATTTAAATTTAATATTTCTATTTCTTTTTGACATATTATTCCAGATATTATTGACGCAGGTACTATCCATAAATACATACCTTCGACTTTATATTTTTTATAAAATATTAATAATGTCATAATTGTTAATATCAATTCTAAAATAAATAATATTATATTCATACATTCACCTTCTTTAAAGGCCATAAATATTTAGTAAATGGTAAATATATAATTGTTAATAATACTTTTAATAAATAATTAGTAATTATTAAACTAAATACTTCTTCAAAAGCTAATTCAAATACATATCCAAATAAATTAAATAAAAGTGATTCAAACATTAAAATTGTTAAACTTGTCAAGATAATTCTTATACTTATTTTATTAGACATTACTTTAAATCCTGGATATATTAATGATGAGAGTAACTGCACTATAAAAGTTATTATTGGATAACAAATAATTATTTTATAATTATATATAAATACATCTCTTATATTAATCCAATTATTATCTGTTATAGATCCCATATATAAAGATGATATAAATAATAAAATTGATATTAATATATTTATAAAAAATATCTTTTTAATTAAGGTTTTAAAATCTTTCACTGATACTTTTTCAATAATTATATATGTTAAAATCATAAATAGTGTTGATATAAATATATTAGCATTTATATTAATTTTCATAATTTCTACTATCTTAAATGATAATAAATATGATACTATATTATAAAAAATATATATATTTTTTATTGCGTGTTTTTCAAAGATTAAATGTGAAATTAATAAAAATAATATACTGAACATAAATATTAACAGTACTAAAATTACATTCATTTTATACACTTTCCTTTTTTCTTTTATATTATATCATATTTTTTTAAGATACAAAATAGAAAAAAACATTTTTTTCTTAAATTATGACTTATTTAATAAAATATGATAAAAAAAATAGATAGTATATTTTTTATTGTAACTTATCTATCAAAAATTTATTAATTTTTAAATTCATTTAATATCATAGTTTCATCATCATATATTTTCACATATTTTAGTAATTCTTTATCCATAAAATTTTCTTTTGTTATTTTTTTTAATATATCAATTACTTTATTGTAATAATTATTTAAATTATATATTATTATTTTTTTATTAATATTATATGTTCTTAATTCTTCAAAAATATGAAATATTTCAGCATATGTTCCTAAACCACCTGGTAAAAACAAAAATATATCTGATAATTCTATTACTTTTTTTGTTCTATCTAAAGTAGAATATATTACATATTCTTCATCACATGGTACTTTTTTAAATTCTTCAATATAACTTTCGTTTGTTATTCCAATTATTTTTCTTTTATTTTTCTTAAAAATTTCATATGTTAAATTCATTAATCCATGCGATGATACTCCAAATACTAAGTTATTATTTTTTGAGATTTTGTTTATTAAATTTTTAGATTCTTCAAAATATTTTTCATCAATTTCTTCTCTTGAACTACATCCTATAAATATATTCATAATACTGCTCACTTTCTACTTATCTTTTTATTTATTATACAATATATTTATTTTTTGGTCAAACTTAGATATCGTTATAAATTATCATTATTTCTATTTAGATATTACAATTTTTTTTAATTAAAAATGAATACTTATTATATTTTTTATAATCTAATTAATTATTGTTTCTTATATAATACTATAACTATAAAATTTTACTATTATATATAATTTTTATAAATTGTAAAAAAGAGAGTTTTCTCTCTAATTTAATAATATTTTAACTCTAATTTACTAATTTTTATTCTACTGACTTAATTTTTAACTCATCACCAAATATACCATCAACAACTTCAAAAGTAACAGTATATTTATTACCTTCAGTTAAATTTAAAGGATCATCTGAATTTTCATATTCCATTTTATATTCTACATTTTTACTATTAACAAATGTATAAGTTGTGTCAAAATATGTATCATCAATTTCTTTTAAAGTAAATGTATCTGTATGAGTACCTAAAGAATATAGTCCTATTTTATCTCTTAATTCTTTTTCTGTTTTGATAGAAGTTATATCTTCGTTATTAGATTTTAAGTATATTTTATAGTTAGAAATAATTTTTTCATTTCCATTAGTTGTGTAATATATATTAAATTTAATATAGTCTTTATAATCATAAAAAGTTATAAATAAATCTCCGTCATTTATCTTATAATCAGTTGTATTTCCATTTGAATTTTCTATCGAAATAGTGCATTTTGATGCAAAACAAGAATATCCACGAATAGTTGCATCTTCTAATAAAGTTTCTGCTTGAGATGAAGAAGAATTAGAACTATTTGCATCATAATTAGTGCTATTTACTTTATTACCATTAATTGTTATATCCCAATTTTCAATATTAAATAAATCTCCAACAAAACTAGTTAATCCTATAAATATCATAATCATAATTGTAACAAAAGCAATACCAGCTTCAGCAAGAAAACCTAAAAATATTTTTGAAGTACTTGTACCACCTTTAGAAAAGCAAATATTTTTTAATTCCTCAATACTTTTTTGTGAATTTTCCAATTTTATTTTATTGATTTTTTTCTTTGCATAATATAAATAAACTTTATTAATTAAAAATCCAACTACTATGCCTAACAAAATAGATACCAAAAAGCTATTTTTTATTACGAAAAATATTATTATCAAATAAGTTATAAATAAAAGAATACCATATAAAAACATCTTTCTATAAAACATATAAAATGTTGTAAACAAAAAACCTGCAAAATTAAATGGTTTAGTTGTAATTTTTTCATAATTATTGCCAATAAATGCTCTTAATAACTCATCATTAGAGTTATTATTAGATGTATAGTTTTGATTTGTATTGTCAATATTTTGAGGCTTCTGCGTATTAGTTACAGAGTTTATAGTTTGTAAATTCGTATTATTTATATTATTAACAGGTATTTGATTCATACTATTAATGTTATTAGTATTATAATTGTTATTAATATTAGAATTGTTATTAGACTGATTTAAAATTTTTTGTTTTTCTATAAAAGCAGTATTATTATTTTGTGTTGTTTCACTTTGTAATGGTGGTGTTATATTACCATTAATATTATTATTAGGTTGTTGTATTACTTTGTTATTATCAACTAAATTATTAGAATTATCCATATAAATCTCCTTTATTATTAAAGTAATTATAACATTAATTGACAATATTTTAATATAGTTTATAAAAAATATACTAATTTTACAAAAACTTTACAAACATATAAATTTTTATATAATTATATTTTTTAAGAAAATTTATACTAAAGAAGTATTTTATTATTTTTTTAAGATACATTTTAATAAGTCACTTTAATACCATATTTTTTTTATAAGAATTTTCTTATAAAAAAAAGAAATGTATCTTATAAAAGATAACATACCTTTAATTTATTACTTTTTAATTAATTATTTTCTTTTTTACTTAAAATCATATCATAAAAAGCTTCAATTCTTGTTGTTACTGCTACTTCACTATCTTGTGAATCAAAACTAAAATATATTATTGGAATTTGTTCTTCTTCACTTACTTTATTCATAATACTCATTGCATTTATTTCTGGAGTGCAACCAAAACTTTTTATATGTACAATACCATCATAATTTTCTTTGGCTTTTTTATAACTTAAAACTACACTTTCTGTTCCATCTGCACCTAGATGGTATTTTATATATTTTTTCCCCTCTTTTAATCTTTTAAAAGATACAAATCTCTTTTTTAAAAGTAAATAACTTAAAGTTGTCTGTCTATAAACTTCTATTTTCTTTTCAATTAGTTTTTTCTCTATATAATTACTACTAAATGGTTCCATTATAGAATATAATTCTCCCACTAAGGCTACTTTTAAATGATCATCTTTTTTATCTATTTTTAAATTATGAAATGATTTTTTATATTTTCTATTTATTTTTAATAATTTAAATAAATTTATCTTTCCTCCTAGTTCATTTAAAAGTTCGTTATGTAATTTTTTAAACGAATCTTTTTCTATTTCAAATCCCATATTTTCTCTCATATATT
Source organism: uncultured Bacilli bacterium (assembly GCA_947584955.1). The sequence goes on from CANPWS010000001.1 coordinate 10,839, forward strand.
TTTCATATTTATCTATTATTAAAATTATTATAAACGCATTTAATATGTAATAATAATAACTAAATATATTTAATTTTTTATTATATTTTTTTGCATATTTATATAATTTATTTAATGACATTTTACCATTTTGCATTAAACTAATAAATTCAAATTCATATCCTAAGTCTCTTAATATTTTTTCTTGTAATTCTGCATAATAACCATATCTACAACCTCCACCTGCCTGAAATAAAACATTGGCTCCTTGATCAAGTGCTTCAATATAATTTCCTAAGTTATATTTAAATGGTACACAAACAAAATCTGGTGAATATTTACTTCCTAATTCAATTGTTTTTCTCGTTATTTTAGGTGCAATTAATACTTCTTGTTTTGTTATCTTCTTTAATAAATAATTCATAGCAATATAATAATTACCCATATGTGGAAAAGATATTTTAATCATGATTATTCCTTTCTTTTAAGATGTCTATAAAACTTTCTAATCTTGTTTCTATTCCAATATTTCCATTTTGCGAATCTATTATTAAATTAAGTAGAGGTTTATTTACTTTTCTTAATACTAGCTCATTAACTAAACTATCTACACCACATGGAAACGTTGTTATAAATATAATACCATCATAGATTTCTTTATAATAATTTACTGCACCTATTAATTCTTTAGAATATTTCCAATACAAAGTAGAAGATAGTTCTTTTGAATAATCTATTGCTATTTTTTTTAAAAGTTTATCTGCATATATTATTTGCAAATCATTTTTCTCTAAATAATTTATTATACCTTCGGATAAATATTTATCATAAATATTATAGGGATGTGATACTATTAATACTTTTATTTTATTGTTATTTAACTTTCTTTCTTGTGTTATATACTCAATATATTCTTGTTTTTTTTCTTTTTTCTTGGCAACTATATAACTATATATAATTTTAAATATATTTTTATTTACTTTTAATCCCATCTTTATAAATCCAAAAAATTCCCATTTATATTTTGTATATTCTATATTATATGTAATTAAATTAGCTTCTGGAAATAAGTTTTTTACTATATCATATAATGCATTAAATTTAACACATACTTTTTCATTTTTTCCATAATCTGATATTCGTGGTATTAATATATAATCACTTTTATCTAATAATGAAACAACATGTCCTAAATACATTTTAGAAGACAAACATGCTTCATCTATTGAATATTTACTTCCTAATTCTAATGTCTCTTTTGTAGATTCAGGACTTAATACTACATGACAATTTAATTTTTCAAAGAAAGTTTTCCATAATATATAATGCCTATAATATAAAAATGCCCTAGGTATTCCTATTTTTATTTTCTTTTTCATATATTCACCTGTTTAAATATATGAATTATTTTATTAATAAATAACTATTTTCTTATACTTATAAAAAAAACATAATAATTATAGTTAGCTATCCTTATTATGATTTTTATTTATTACTTTTTATTTTTAATTTGTATAATAATATTTTGAGTTAATTTTATATTTTCCTGTTGTAGTTTCAATATTTACGATATATATATCATCTTGCTTTTTATATGATATACTTATTAATTTATTTAACTTACTAGTTTTTATTATTTTAGTATCTAAATCTATTTCATATATCATACCATTTTTATCTATAATTTTATTTTCAAACCAGATATCGAATTTTATTTTGTTACCATTTTCATCTATTATTACTTTGTCTTTTTCTAAAGAAAATGAATTATCACTATATACATAAAGTGTTATATCATTATTTTTATATTCATTAATTATTCCATTATATTCTTTTAAAGTAGATATATTAAGTAATTTATTATCTTGTGTTAAAGCAAGAATATTTTTACCAAAATTATCTATTAATAATAGACTAGAAATTGAATAATCTGAAAATATTTGATTTACTACTAAATTATTATTTTCATCTAAATAATTATTTTCTGCCTGATATAATTTTCCATCTTCAGTTAAAATTAGATTATAAAATAAATTTTGATATATCAATTTTATATTTTCATCTATATTACTATTATCAGTAATTAATTTTAATTCTATATCTTGTCCATCTTTATTATAAATTAATTTTTTATTTACAATATGAGCTTGATAATCTTCATTTACTCCTATAATATTAAAATTTTCTAAATTATTTACTACTTGAAAATTATCTATATTATTATTTAATTCATAATCTGTTGTCATCATTTCTTTTATGGTAATATTATTTTTTGGTATATATTTTTCTTCTTTCCTTTCTTTTGCTTTTAGTACAATAAAGATCATTAATCCTATAAATATTACTAAAAGAATAACAAATGCTACTATTAAGATATTTTTCTTCTTATTATTTTTTCCTTTATTCATTTTTGCTCCTTTCTATTATTGTTATTATTATATCATTTTTTATTTTTTTATACAATATTATATAAAAAAGAACTATTCTTCTAGTTCTTCATCGTTTACTATAGTTAAATCAGATAAATCATCTTCATCATCATAATCATCTTCTACTGAAGTATCATAATCATCATCCATATCATTATCTTCCTCTTCATCATTTTCTATTTCTTCTAATGATTCATATTCATCAAGTTCATCATCTTTTTCTTCGTAAATTTCATCCATATCTATCTTTACTTTATGATTTATTTTTAAATCCCAATTTCCATCATTTAATAAGATAAAATCTTTAGATGTTGTAAGGGACTCAAAAAATGAGGCTATTTTTTCTTGATAATCTTCTTCATTTAATTCTAATAATTTACATATTTCTTTAAATAAATCTGCAGTATTCATCGTTTTTTTATTTTCTTCTAAATACATTTTAGCTATCTTTGTATAAGATAATAATTCTAATTCTTCTTTTGACATTTTACTTAATTTCATTTTATTCCTCCTAAAATTCTTCTCTTGGTATAATTCCTATTAAATCAAGAGCATTATTTATAACTATCTTGATTGCAAGTAGTAAATTTAATCTTTCATTTGTATATACTTCATCTTCAGTTATTATTTGTTGGTATTTATAATATTTATTAAATAAAAGAGTTAATTCATATACATAATCACATATTAAAAAAGGTGATTGTTTTATTCCAGAATTAATTACTACTTCTTCAAATTCATATAATTTATTCAAAATAATATATGCAAGATCTTCATTTATTGTACTAAATTTATTAACTTTAGTTATTTTTTTATTATAATTTTTTAAAGTATTATAAATTACTACATTATTTTTTTCTATAAATTCTATTTTTTCTAAATATTCATCTGTTTTATCGACATCGATTATATCTTGGTTATAATCATAATAAACTGAGGCATTTAAAAATCTTATAAAATTTATACTTTTTGCTCCTTTGGCATCATAATCTTCATTATTTTCATATGATATATTCAATTTGGGCAAAGTAATTATTTGAATTTTTTTAGGATCTTGATTTAATATTTTTAGCATTGGCTTTAATATTTTAGAATGATTGGCATTTTTATAATCATATATACTTACTAGTCCATCATATCCTTTATTTAATAGATCAATTTGATATGATATAGTAGGTAATATATAAGTATATGTTCCATCACTTTCTATTAATACTTCATCTTTTAATGCTCCATATTCTTTTGTATTAATCCATAATTCATTATTATTAAAATAAGTATTTCCATTTCTATTTAATTTATCTAATGTAGTATCTATTAATCCTTTATCATAAAGATTTTTTTCTAATACATAATTATCAAAATCAATTCGATAATCATCTAACTTTTTTTTATGCATTTCTATTATATTTTTTATTAATTCATTTTTAAAGTAGTCTTTTTTTTCTTTTATTTTATAATCTTTATAATAACTATATATATTATTAGCGTTATTTTCTACAACATTATTATTAGATATATTATCTTTTTTTCTATTACATATTTCTATATACCTATCTTTAGTTAAATTAGTTAATTTTTCAAATTCTTTATTTTCTGTCTTAAAAAAATATTCTTTTGTTACTTCAAAGCCATTGTATTTTAATATTCTAGCTAAATTATCACCATATATAACATTAAATATTTCTTCTTCAGATAAATCATTTGTAGGTCTTAAACATAAAAATTCAATATTTAGTTTTCTTCCTTTGCCAATATTACTTTTTCCAAAATTAATATTTTCACTAATGATAGTACTTATACCACTTAATAAATAATTTTTACTTATTATTATATTCAACATACCAGGATAAACTACTTCTACCTTTTCTATCATTTCATCTTGAATTTTGAGTTTTAATTCTTCAGCTATTTCAACAGGCTTTTTATGTAAATCTTTTGCTAATGATATAGCTATGTTAGTAGTATATATATCATCATTTTTTAAATTTTCAATATTAATTTCTGATATTTTTTTATCGATATCCATAACTACTAAAGTATTTTTTATAATATGCTGTAATTTTTCTTTTATACGCATTATATTAATCCTCCACTACTATTTTATATTCATAAATAAAGTCTGTATCTACTACTTTATATTTTATATAAATACTATCATTGCTATGAAATAACTCTAATGTTTCAATTAATAATTCTAAGCATAAATTATTTTCTTTAATAATATACTCTGATAATATACTTCTATTTTTAGAAAATGTCAATATATTTTTAAACTCTTTTGTTTCTCTAATTAAGATAATGTCATTTTTAATAAATTTTATTGTGTTTTTTACTTCTTTATTATTATATATTAGTTTATCTTTTTCTATAATTGCAAAAGTATTTATTTTATCTTCATTGTTTTCTGTAATATTTTTTAAATATAATTTAATTTTTTTTCTAATATTTTCACCACCAATTAAGTTCATTTGCAATTATATCATAAATATATTAAAAATTAAACTTATATTTATAATTTTTCTGTAAATAATATTTATAGAGAAAAAATGTCGAATTTTGTAAGAGGCGAAATATATGAAATTTATAAAGAAAATTGTTAAAATTAATATTTTTATGATTATCTTATTTTTAGTTTTTCATTTAGGATTATTTATATACTGTAAAATTACACCAAAAATGGATATTAATAAAGCTCAGTCGTACTATTTATATGACAATAAAAATGAACTTGTTTTTAATGACAATGATGAATGGATAAGTCTTAATAAAATTAGTCCTAATTTAATAAATGCTACTATTTATACTGAAGATAAATATTTTTATAAACATATAGGATTTGATTATTTAAGAATAGGAAAAGCTATTATTAATAATATTATAACTAGAAGTAAAAGTGAAGGAGCTTCAACTATCACACAGCAATATGCTAGAAATTTATTTTTAAATTTTGATAAAACTTGGAAAAGAAAAATAGACGAAGCTATTTTAGCATTTGAACTTGAAACGCATTATACTAAAGATGAAATTTTAGAAGGGTATTTAAATACAATTAATTACGGTGGAGTATTTGGTATTGAAAATGCTTCTAAATATTATTTTAATAAATCTGCTTCTGATCTTACTCTTGCCGAAGCTTCTATGCTTGCAGGCATTCCTCAATCACCTAGTAATAATTCTCCATTTAAAAATTTAGAAAATGCTAAAAAAAGGCAATATATCGTTCTTCTTTCTATGAAAAATAATGATATTATTACAGAAAAAGAAATGAATGAAGCTTATAATACTGAATTAGTCTATGCTAATAATGAAGATGATGATAATATTAAATCTCTTATGTATTTTAATGATGCAGTTATTGAAGAACTTAAAAATTTTAAACAAATTCCTGATTCTTTAATTGAAACTGGTGGTCTTAAAATTTATACAACTTTAGATATATCAGCTCAAAAAGAATTAGAAAAATCATTTAACGATTATTTATCTAATGAAAATACTGAAATTGAATCAGCAGGTATTATGATTAATCCTGAAAATGGTGATGTTATGGCTTTAATTGGAGGTAAAGATTATTCAGTTAGCCAATTTAATAGAGCTATTAATTCTAAAAGACAAGTTGGTTCAACTATGAAACCATTTTTATATTATTCTGCTTTAGAAAGTGGCTTTACTTCAGCATCTACTTTTACTAGTGAAGTTACTACATTTTCTTTTTCTTCTAATAAAACTTATAGTCCTAAAAATTATAATGATACTTATGCAAATGGTCCTATTACTATGGGTGCGGCAATTGCATATTCTGATAATATTTATGCTGTTAAAACACACTTATTTCTAGGAGAAGAAAATCTTATTAATATGGCAAGTAGACTAGGCATTAGTACACCTTTAGAGCCTATTCCATCTTTAGCTCTAGGAACTGAAGAAATTAGTCTTATTGATATGGTTTCTGCTTATTCTTCTTTTGCTAACTTAGGATATAAGATTACTGGTCATTTTATTAATAAGATAGAAGATTCTAAAGGTAATGTTTTATATGAATATAAACATGAGAAAGAAAGTATTTTAAATTCTTCTTTAGCGTTTATTTTAAATGAAATGCTAACTTATACTTATGATACTGCTTTTATTGATTATAATTATCCTACCGTTATTAGTCTTTTGCCTCAAATTACTAATAAATATTCTATTAAAACTGGTACTACTGATACTGATATGTGGATTATTGGTTATAACAAAAATGCAGTTTTAGGGATTTGGTCTGGATATGATGATAATAGAAAAATTGGAGATAATGATGGAGCATATCATAAAAATATTTGGATTAATACGATGGAAAATTATTTAAAGGATAAAGATAATTCATGGTATTCAATTCCTGATAATGTTGTTGGAGTTTTAGTTAATCCTATTAATGGTGAACTTGCAAATAATGAAAGTCAAAAGAGTAAATTATTTTATTTTATTAAAGGTACTGAACCTACTTATACTTTAAATAAAAATTTAGAATCAGTTTTTAAGCAAGATGATGAGGTTGTTAGTAATCCTTAAAATATTTTTATTCATAAAAAAATAGCATTAAATGCTATTTTTGTACTTTAATTATTATTTGATATTCATTTGGAGTATCTGCTTCTTCAACAACTACTTTATAACCACTATTTTGCAAAAGAGGTAATACATTTCTTACCATATTTACTGCTGGCATTACATCAGTAATAATTGGATTATTTGGTTGCATATTAGGTATAGTCGGCATTACTTGGTTATTCATATCAACTTGATTTGCCTGCATATTTCCATCAAATGGTACTACTGGTGGTGCCATTGGTTGTGGCATTTCATTATTTACTCCTACTAAAGGATTAATATCCATTTGTGGATTTACTGGTGGCATATTATAATTAGGCATTGGTTCCATAGGTGGTAAATTTGGTTGATTTGGCATTACCATATTCATATCGCCTGGTACTTGTTGTGGTCCTGGACCAAAAGGTGATACAGGACTATTTGGCATTTGTGGCGGTATATCTACTACTGGTGGTAGAGGTTGCTCCATTAATGGTGCATTATTTATTGGCTGATTAGGTATTTCTGGCGTCGCCATTGGTCCCATATTAGGATTATTAAAATCTTGTGATTGAGGATTTAAATCCATTGATGGATTTGGAGTAGGGGAAACCATATTGTTGTTTGGCATTTGTGGTAATGGATTTGAATCTGTTGGTAATTGAACATTTGCTACCATATTTGCTTGTGGCATTTGTCCTTGATTATTAGAAACTTCTTGTTCTAAAGTAGGTGCTACTGGTGGTACCATATTATTTATATCTGATTGCACTGGTGGAGTATCAAAAAGTGGATTTTGACTAAATGATTCTAAAGATGTTGTTGGTGCATCATTTTGTGCTGGAACTGGTACTTCCATATTCAAAGGTTGATCTTCTAATGATGGGAAAAAGTCATTTTTTGTTTGTGATGTTCCACCTAAAATAGGTGAAGGTGCACTTGCATTTTCTAGTGGTGCTCTTTCAGCCTCCTTTAGTAAACTATTATATTGATTATTATTCATTTGGGCATTATTATCCATTTTTTCATCCTCCATTTTATTCTCTTTTTTGTCTTCTTTATTTTCTTCTTTTATTATTGTTACATTTTCTAAATCTTTAGAATTAGGTTCTTCTTTTTGATCTTTATCTTTATTATTTATTAATTCTTCTAAAGTTTTTACAGTTAACCTTTCATTAATAACTTTTTGATATAAATCATATTGTTCTTTTTTATTAAGAACTTTTGTTAAAGCTTTTGCATGACCTTCTGAAATTTTATTATTTAGTAATGCTTCTTGAATTTCAGGAAGTAATGTTAATAATTTTAGTTTGTTTTCAACAACTTTTTTATCTAACTCTAATTTTTTAGCTAAACCTTCAATTGTATACTTATTTAATAACATTATTTGCTGATAAGCAGTTGCTTCTTCAATTGGCGATAATATTTCATTTTGTAAATTTTCTTCTAATGTTAACTCTGCAGCTTCTTTTTCATCTATGTCTAGTACTATTGCAGGAACATTATTTAAACCTATTTTTTTAGCTGCTTTATATCGTCTTTCTCCATCTATTATTTCGTATCTATCGCCAAGATTTCTTAAAATTAACGGCTGAATTATACCATGATTTTTAATAGATGTAGCTAATTCATTTATTGATTTTTCATCGAATTTAATCCTAGGTTGGTATATATTAGGAATAATTCTACTTATATCAATATTTGTTATCTTTCTTTCTTCATTCATAATCAACCTCTCATTACTCCTTTTATTCTATATAATATATAATACTATATTTTTTTTAATTTTACAATAATAAAATTGATAAAATTAAAAAATACTATAAATAAGTAATTTTTATTTAATAATTTTAAACTAAATTTAAAGAATTATTTTTTTAAAATTATTAATTTATTAACTTTTTTTAGTATTTTTTTATATATCTTTTTTCTTTATTTCTGTATACTTTCTTGGGTAAATATGATTTGTTTTTTTATTCTTATTATATAAAAGTAAAGTTCTTATACTTTCTTCTTTTGGTAATTTAAATGATTCTTTTTTTTCTAATGTTATATCTAATTTTTGATAATAATTTTCAATATTTTCCATTTCTTTTTCAATATTTGCTTTCATAGCTATATATGAACCACCAACTTTTACAATAGGAATAGAATACTCTAATAAATATTTAAGTGGTGCAACAGCACGAGAAGTTACTATATCAAATTTTTCTCTGTTAGTTATACTATATATTTCTGCACGTTCATTTATTATTTTAACATCATTTAAATTTAATATCATTTTTAGCATATCTAAAAACTTACATTTTTTTAAATTTGACTCTATTAATGTTAACTTTATATTAGGAAAAAATATTTTTAATACTATACCAGGAAAACCAGCTCCTGTTCCTATGTCACATATTTCTTGTTTATCAAGTTTAATTATTTTAGTTATAGTTAAACTATCATAAAAGTGTTTTAAATATACTTCTTCTTTTTGAGATATTGCCGTTAAATTATATTTTTTATTTTCAGTTACTAATATTTTATAATATTCTTCTAACATATGTAATTTTTTTTCATCTATTTCTATACCTAAGTTTTTAACACTAGATATAAATTCTTCTTCATTCATTATAATACTTCCTTAAATACACCATTAAGATTGAAATATCCGAAGGGTTTACTCCACTTATTCTTAATGCTTGACCTATTGAAATTGGTCTTACTTTTTTTAATTTTTCTTTTGCTTCACTTGCTAAATTTGTAATTTTATCATAATCTATATCAGATGGTATTTTTTTATCTTCATTTTTTAACATTTTTTCAGCTTCACGATTAACTTTATTAATATATCCTTCATATTTTATCATTATGCTAACTTGTTCTATTACGTCTTCATCATAATTTATATCTATAAGATTCAATTCTTGTAATTTAGAAATTGTTATTTCACTTCGTTTTATTAAATCATATATTGTTATTCCATCTTTTAATTGCACTGTTCCAATTGATTTTAATTTTTTATTTATCTCTTTAGTTGGAGTTATTTTTGTAATTTTAAAATAATTTATTAGATTATCAATATTTTTTAATTTTTCTTGAAATTTTATATATCTTTTTTTATCTATTAATCCTACTTCATAACCATATTTTCTTAATCTTATATCTGCATTATCATGCCTTAATAATAATCTATATTCTGCTCTTGACGTAAGCATTCTGTATGGTTCATTTGTTCCTTTTGTTACTAAATCATCAATTAATACTCCTATATATGCTTCATTTCTTTTTAATATTAAGGGATCTTTACCCTCTAATTTTAAACTTGCATTTATTCCTGCGATTAGTCCTTGAGCTGCAGCTTCTTCATAACCACTAGTACCATTTATTTGACCTGCCGTAAATAAATTTTCTAATACTTTTGTTTCTAATGAGGATTTTAATTGTGTAGGATAAATGGCATCATATTCTATAGCATAAGCATATTTTAATATTTTTGCTTTTTCTAGACCACTTAAAGAATGTACCATCTCTTCTTGAATTTCTTTTGGCATACTGGTTGAAAAACCTTGCAAATATATATCATCATAATATCTGCTTTCTGGCTCTAAAAATAATTGATGTCTTTCTTTATCTTTAAATCTTACAACTTTATCTTCGATTGAAGGACAATATCTAGGACCTATTCCAGTTATATCATTTAATCCTCCATACATGCTAGATTTATTTAAATTTTTCATTATTATTTCATGAGTTTTACTAGTTGTATAAATTAAATAACATGGTTCTTGTTTTTCTATATTATATATTGGTTTAATATCATGTGAAAAAGTGTAATATTTATTGTCTCCTAATTCAATTTTAGCCTTAGTAAAATCAATTGTATCTCTTTGAATTCTTGGAGGTGTTCCTGTCTTTAATCTTAATATTTCAAAGCCATAATCTTTTAATTTATCTGATAAATGCATTGATGGTTTTTCACCATTTGGACCACTTCTTGTTCTTGTAGAACCTACTAAGATATCTGATTTAAGATATGTTCCTGTTGTCAATATTACTATTTTACTTTCAATTTTTTCACCATTACTTAAAATAACGCCTTTTACTTTCTTATCTTCTACAATTAAATCTTCAACTAAAGCTATTTTAATATCTAAATTTTGCTCTTTTTCTAAAGTTTTTATCATTTCTTTTGGATATGTAATTTTATCTGCTTGTGCTCTTAAACTTCTTACTGCTGGTCCTTTCGAAGAATTTAACATTTTCATTTGAATTAACGTTTTATCAGCGTTTATTCCCATCTCTCCACCTAAAGCATCTATTTCTCTTACAATTATTCCTTTAGCGGATCCTCCTATTGAAGGATTACATGGCATTGTGGCTATGTTATTATATGATCCTGTTATAATTAAAGTCTTATGTCCTATTCTTGCTGAAGCTAATGCTGCTTCACATCCTGCATGACCTGCTCCTACAACTATTACTTCATAGTTCATATTATCACTTCTTTTCTAATTTTTTTATTTTCCAAGGCAAAATCTTGAAAATAATTCATCTAATAATTCATCTGTATACGTTTCCCCAATTATTTCTCCTAATTTTTCCCATGCTGATTTTAATTCTAATTCTACAATATCTATTGGTTCATTATCAATAATTGATTGTAACGAATCATTAATACTTTGATTAGCTATTTTTAATAAAGAAATACTTCTTGCATTAGATAAATAAGTTAAATCTGCTGTTTCTAATTTATCTAATCCAAATAATTCTATTATTTTATCTTTTATTTTATCTGTATTATGATCTAATAAACTTATTTTTATAATATCTTCATCTATAAAATTTAAATCTATATTTTGTTTTAAATCTATTTTATTTAATACAATAATGTGAGGTTTATCTTTTATTTTTTCATATAAAATTTTATCTTCATTTGTTATTTTTTCATTATTATTTAGCATATAAATTATTAAATCTGCTTTTTCTATAATTGATAAAGATTTTTCAACACCAATTTTTTCAACTACATTATCTGTTTTTCTAATGCCAGCGGTATCTATTATATTTAAAATAATTCCATTTAAAGTAATATTACCTTCGACTATATCTCTCGTTGTTCCTTCTATATCTGTAACTATTGCTTTTTCTTCTTCTAACATAGCATTTAATAAACTACTTTTTCCTACATTTGGTTTACCAATTATTCCAACATTTAGTCCTTCTTTTATCAAAATACCATTTTCTGAATTTTTGATTATTTCTTCCATTTTTTGAGAAAGTTCTTTTATTTCTGGATATATTTTAACATTTGTTACTACTTCAATATCTTCATATTCAGGATAATCAATATTTACTTCAATATTTGATATAATGTTAATTAATTTTTCTCTTAATTTTTTTATAAGTAAAGAAGTTGTTCCATTTATTTCATTTATAGACATTTTTCGCATTTTATCAGTTTTAGCTTCAATTAAGTTCATTATTCCATCTGCTTCAAGCAAATCTATTCTCCCATTTAAAAAAGCTCTTTTAGTAAATTCTCCTGGTTCTGCTAATCTAATACCATTTGTCAATAACAATTCTAAAACTTTATTAGTAGTGGCTATTCCTCCATGGCAATTAATTTCAACTATATCTTCTTTAGTAAATGTTTTTGGACTTTTCATAACACTTACTAATACTTCATCAATTATTTTATCATTTTCTACTATATATCCATAATTTATTGTATGACTTTTAACTTTTGTTAAATCTTTTCCTTTAAATATTTTATTTACTGCTATTATAGCTTCAGATCCACTTACTCGTATTATTGATATTGCTCCTACTCCTAAAGCTGTAGATATTGCTGCAATTGTATCTTCCATACTACCACACATTCCTTTCATTTTGTTCAATGCACACATAGTTATGAAAACCCGAACAAATTTTATCTCTTTGAAAGACTAACACTTCTTTCTCCGTATTATTCAAAAAAGAAAGAATTATTTTATTTCTTCCTTTAACTTTATTACTACACATCTATTTGGCTCTTCACCAATACTTTCTGTATAAACATATTTATCGTCTGCTAAAACACTATGAACAATTCTTCTTTCGTATGAATTCATGGAATCCATTTTAACTTCAACTTTGGTTTTTGCAACTTCTCTTGCTGTTTTTTTAGCTAAATATTCAATTGACTTAGCTCTTTTTTCTTTATAATTTTCAACATCTAAAATAATAGAAATTTTTTCATTTAATTCTCTTGCAATAATTTGTTTCATTATTGTTTGTAAAGCTGCAATAGTTCTTCCATTTTTACCTATTAATATTGCATTATTATTTGAAAATAGTGTTACAGATATTGTTTTTTCACGTCTTCTTATTTCAAAATTTGCTTCAATATTCATAAGTTTTAATATTTCACTTATAACTTTTTTTATATATGAAATTACTTCATTCATAGTTGTAACTTCTATTTTAGCAGTTTTTTTTAGTAAAGTAGATTTTTCTTCTTGAATATTTATTATTAAATCTTCTTCCTTGATATTTAGCTGATTTAAAGCTTTTTCTTTTACTTCTTCAATTGTTTTTCCTTCAAATACATATTTATTCATTTTTTCTTCTTCCTTTCAACCCACATGTTTTGTAATATTGTAAAGCTACTTGAAGCTATCCAATATAATCCTAATGCTGTTGGTAAAGAAAATGAGGCAATACCAATTATTATTAACATAAAATATAAAGTGAACTTCATCTGACTACCACTTTCATCTTGCATTGTCGCAGCTTGATCTTTAAGTGTCTTTCTAAATGAAAAATATGTTGTTCCTAATATTAAAATTATTAATAATATATACCAATAATTTCCTCCAGCAATTCCTTTTGGTACTGTTGTTCCCATTTGAAAAACTAAAAATTTATTTTCAAAAATTGCTGGCGTTCTATTAATTGCTTCTAAAAATGCAAATAATAATGGAAGCTGAATTATTGCTAAAAGGCAACCAGAAATTGGATTAATTTTATATTTTTGATAAACTAGCATCATCTCTTGAGCTTTTTTATTTTGATCTTCTACAGAGGTTTTATTAGCATATTTTTTTTCTATTCTTTGCATTTCTGGTGTAGCTTTTTTCATATTTTCAGATTGCATTGCCGTTTTCTTTGTAACTGGTATAAGTGCACATCTTATAAGTAAACAAGTTACAATAATAGCAAGTCCATAGCTATTTATTAATTCACCGACTTTTAAAATTACCCAGGCTAGAGGTTTTACAAAAAGGCTTGTCCACAATCCTTCATAATTTGATAATGGGGTGAAATTTTTACAAGATGGTAACTTATCTATATCAACATTATTTTCTTTATAGATTTTTAATAGTTCTTCATCTGTAGGCTTACATATAATATTTTTAGTAATAGACTGACCAGTTTTCTCATTTGTCACTACTTTGTTATCTTTATCTTTTAAAGTTTTAGTACATCCTGTTAACATAAATAAGCAAAGTATTATTAAAATTAATTTCTTTTTATTTTTACCATTAGTATTATTTTTTTTTTCATCGTTCATCTTTTTTTTCTCCTATTCTTATAAATAAAGATATTAATTCTTTCATTCTATCATTGTAAGATAAATCTAATATTTCTTTTTTTACTATTATAACATAATTATAACCATTTTGTACAAGACTTTTGTTATTATCTATAATATTTTTTATTTGCCTTTTAATTTTATTTCTTATTACTGCATTTCCAATTTTTTTAGGAATAGATATTCCAAATAAAGTTTTATCACTTTTTATATAAAAAATAGAATAATATTTATTTTTAACTTTTATATTATTATTTAATATTTTTGTATATTCTAAACTTTTTTTAATTATTTCTTTTTTTTTCATAAACCTTCCTTATCTTTCATTATTATATATAATAATATATGATTTAGCACAAATTAATACAAAAAAAGCCACTATATGTGGATCTTTAAGCTGATAATTTTTTTCTTTTTTTAGCTCTTCTTTTATTAATTATATTTCCAGCACTTTCCATACGTGCAAAGAAACCATGCTTCTTTGCTTTTTTTCTATTATTTGGTTGATAAGTTCTTTTCATATTTATGACACCTCCAAAGTCAAATGCTATTTTATTATAAATGGTTATTTTGATAATGTCAACAAAATTTATTATTTTTACTATCTTTTTTTTTGTTTTTCTGCTATAATTGATTTATATTAAGAATAGAGGGATTTTTATGTTTCAGCAAATAACATCAATTAGTAAAAATTATGCTTTAGTAAAATTATATGGTAACATTAATGAAGATATTCTTAATTTTAATGTTATTTTTGAAGAAGCTAACAAAAAAATTCTAGGTGAGATTGAAGAAATTATAGATGATAAAGTTAAGATTACTTTTTTAGGTGAATTTATTAACAATCAATATTATAGTGGTATAATAAGAAAACCTAGTTTAAAAGCAGTAGTTAGACTAATTAATCAACAAGAATTAAATGAATTAGTAGGATTAAATGATAATTTTTCTATGAATTTGGGTTACTCACCTCTTTATAATAATTATCCAATTAATGTAAACATTGATAATTTATTTAGTAACCATATTGCTATTTTTGGTAATACTGGTTCAGGTAAAACTTATGGTGTAGCAAGACTTATACAAAATTTATTTATATTGAAAGATAAAATTCCATTTAATAGTAATTTCTTTATTTTTAATAATACTAGTGAATATGATAATGCATTTAAAACAATTAGCAAATATAATCCAAATTTTAATTATAAATTATATTCCACTAATGATGAAAATGGTAGTAATTTAATTAAAATTCCTTTATGGTTATTAAATATAGATGATTATGCTAATTTACTTGATGCTACTGAATATTCACAAATTAGTGTAATTGAAAAAATGCTTAGTTTAGTATCTGCTTTTGGACGTAATGATGAAGAATCTCTTAGATATAAAAATCATTTACTTGCAAAAGCTATACTATCAGTAATGTATTCTAATCAAGTATCAGCTAGAATTAGAGATCAAATATTTACTATTTTAGAAAATTGCCATACTGAAGAAATTAATTTAGATTATGATATACCTGGTGTTGGATACACTAGACAATTTAGAAGATGCTTTGATTTAGACAATCAAGGACAATTTGTTGAACGAAATTTATTAATAGAATATATTAGTCAGTTTATTGATAATAATAAAAAATGGAATGAAGACTATGTACCAGTTAAATTTAATTTAGATGATCTTGAAATTGCTCTTAATTTTGCATTAATTAGTGAAGGATTATTATTAAATGAAAAATCCTATGCCGAAGGTACAGCTTTAAAAGTAAAATTACATACATTAAATAATAGTTCTAATTCTAAATTTTTTGATTACCCTGATTTTTGTGATATTAAACAGTTTATTTCAGATATAGTAATAGTAGGAAATAATAAAAGAGCTCAAATTATCAACTTTGTTTTAGAAGAAGTTGATGATAGATTTGCTAAAGCTATTGTTAAAATTTATTCAAGACTTTTATTTAGGTTTACTAAATCATTAAAAAATCGTGGATCAATGCCTATTCATATAATGCTTGAAGAAGCACACAGATATGTTCAGAAAGATATAGATATTTCAATTTTAGGTTATAATATTTTTGAAAGAATAGCTAAAGAAGGAAGAAAATTTGGGATAATTTTAGACTTAATAACCCAAAGACCTACAGAATTATCAGAAACAGTAATTTCACAATGTAGTAACTTTTTAATATTTAAAATAAATCATCCAACTGATTTAGAATATATAAGAAAAATGGTTCCTAATATAAGTGCAGATGTTATTGAAAAACAAAAATCACTTCAATCTGGAACTTGTGTTGCTTTTGGTCCAATGATGAAAATACCTTTAATAGTTAAAATGGCACTTCCAAATCCTGAACCACATAGTTCTAATGCTAAAATTTATGAAAATTGGATGGTTGATTATAATTAAATATATAAGATTATTCTGATTATGAATTATCTTATATTTTTTTATTTAATTTTATAATTATTAATAATTAGTTTTAAACAGGTATAGTTGATAACTTTCATATATAAACATTTTCTGTTTATAAATAATTTATATTATTGTTGATAACTTTTATATATAAACAGGTAATTGTTGATAACTTTAATTATATTTCCTTATAAAATGGGCATTTATCTTACTTATTAACAGTTTACACATTAACAACAACTGTTGATTATTTTTTAACAATTTTAAATATTTACTTTACTTATCAACAAAATCTGTGGAAAACTCAATTTTTTTCATATATATAAACTGTTTAACCTGTGGAAAAACATGTGGATTTCCTGTTGAAAAATCAAATTTTTTCCACAATAACTGTGTAAAACTATTTTTGGTATTTTTTTTATAATTATATGGTCAAAAATTCTATATTTTTTTGTTACTTTGTTGTGAATATAACTAGACAAAAAGTTTTTTTATGTTAAAATAGTACTATGCAGTTAGGAGGATTTATGATATGGATATAAATGTTTTATGGAAAAGTTTTTTAGAAAAAATAAAAGAACAAATATCATCTTTATCATATGAAACTTGGTTTAAAGATACTAAACTGCACAGTTTAAATGATGGTATTGCTACAATAATAGTACCAATGAATTTACATAAAAAACATCTGATGGAAAACTATAAAGAAGACATTGAAAATGTATTTAATAGTCTAACAGGTACTAATTTTACCTTTTGTTTTAAACTTGAAAATGAAATAGAAGATGTTAAAAAAGTAATTGATATTTCAGAAATAAATCAAGGTGTTCCAAGACAAAGTGCTAATGATGCTAATTTAAATCCACAATATACATTTGATACATTTATAGTTGGAGATAGTAATAGATTTGCGTTTACTGCGGCAAGAGCAGTAGCGGAAAAACCAGGTAAAGCTTATAATCCACTATTTCTATATAGTAAAAGTGGACTTGGAAAAACCCATTTAATGCAATCAATAGGTAACTATATTCTTGAAAATAGTAATAAAAAAGTATTATATGTATCAAGTGATAAATTCGTTAATGATTACGTTAATGCAGTTAGATCAGTAGGAAAAAATTCGGTTGAAAATATTGATAGCTTTAAAAATAAATACAGAAATATAGATGTACTTATAATAGATGATATTCAATTTTTAGGAAGTGCAACTAAAGGACAGGAAGAATTTTTTCATACCTTTAACGAACTATATAATTCAAATAAGCAAATTATTATCGCTTCCGATAGATCCGTTGATGATTTAAAAATGCTAGAAAATAGACTGTTAACTAGATTCAATTGGGGACTTACAGCAAATATTACACCACCAGATTTTGAACTACGTGTAAATATAATAAAGAAAAAAATAGCTCATCAAGAAAGTGCTGAAGATGTACCCCAAGATGTTATTGAATATATTGCTAATAATTTTGATTCTGATATTCGACAATTAGAAGGTGCAATTACTAGGGTTTTTGCTTATTCTCTCATGATGAATAGAGGAATTGTTACTTTAAATATTGCAATTGATTCACTAAAAGATCAATTAAGTGATAAAAGTGCTTTTAAAAATGATGTTCATAGAATACAAAGAGTAGTATGTGACTATTTTAAAATAAATATTGATGAATTAAAAGGAAAAAAAAGAAGCAAAAATATAAATTATCCTAGACAAATAGCTATTTACCTTTGTAGAGAATTAACCACCGAATCATTTCCTAAAATAGGTACTTATTTTGGTGGTAGAGATCATTCAACAATAATAAATGCATATCAAAAAATACAAAATGATTTAAAATCAAATGAACAATTACAAGTTGTTATTTCAGAACTTAAAAAAAGTTTATAAACAGCTTATGTGGAAAACTGTCGAAAAGTTGTCAAGTTTTAAACATGGTTGTGGAAAACTAAATGCTTATATATCAACTAAAAAGATGAGTTTTCCACAGTTTCAACTGTATAATAATAATTATAATATATTAATAAAAAATATAAGGAGAGTGTAAAATGAAATTTATTATTAAAAGAGATATTTTATTAGAAAATTTGAATCATACATCTAAAGCTATATCTTCAAGAAATCTTATTCCTATTTTATCAGGTATTAAATTTGAATTAAAAGAAGATGGTTTATATTTATATGCTAGTGACACAGATATTTCTATTAAATCTTATATACCAAGCGATAAAATTACTGAAATTAAAGAAATTGGTAGTATAGTTATTGGTGGAAAATATATAGTGGATATAATTAGAAAATTACCAGATACAGATATTTCAATTGAAGTACTTGATGGATATAAAATGTTAATTAGTACTAGTAATACTGAATTTAATTTAAATGGTATTAATCCAAATGAATATCCAAATTTAGATATGGAAGTTACTAAAGAACCTATAATTTTAAAAACTAGTATTTTTAGAACTATAATAAATCAGACATTATTTTCTACTAGTCAAAATGAATCAAGACCATTATTAACTGGAATTAATTTTAAAATAGATGGTAACAATTTAGAAGTAATAGCTACTGATTCTTATAGATTATCAAAAAAATGTATCATTTTAGATGATAATAATTTAGAAAAAATAAACATAGTAATTCCAGGAAAAAATTTATTAGAGCTTTCTAAAATACTAAGTGAAGAAGAAGAAAATTTAGAGATGCATGTATTTCCAAATAAAATATTATTTAAATATAAAAATATAATGTTTCTATCAAGACTTTTAAGTGGTACATATCCTGCTACTAGTTCAATTATTCCAACTGAATTTGAAATAGTTGTAGATTGCAATTTCTATGATTTATATAATATGATAGATAGAGCTTCCCTTCTTACTTCTGATAGAGAAAAAAATACTATTAAATTAGAACTTTCTCATAACGAATTAAAAATTAGTTCAAATTCACCTGAAATTGGATATGTTGAAGAAAAAATTACTGTTGATTGCAAAGAAGAAATTTCTATATCATTTAGTTCTAAATATATGTCCGAAGCTATAAGAAGTTTTAATAAAGATAAAGTAACTCTTTGTTTAAATAATGATAGTAGTCCTATAATAGTTAAATCTTCAGAAGATGATTCTTTAATACAATTAGTTTTACCAATAAAAACTTATTAAATTATATATTTATAATGAATTTTTACAAAAATTCATTTTTTTTGAGGCTATTAGACATATTTCTATTATATTCGACAACCAAAAGTGCTTTAATATTAAGGCCGAAAGGGGGGATTAGAATGGTATATGAATATGAAATAACTTCTTCGACATTAATGCTTGAATATTATAATGAAACTAGTACTAAAGTTTATGAAGTAGATAGAGAATTTGTTGTTAAACAGACAATGAAAAATATTATATTCAATAGTTGTAATTTCTATGGTTGTACATATGATGGTAGAATACAAGCTTCAAGAAAAATATTAAATACTAATATAAAAATTCCAGTAGTTGTTGAAGATATTAAGAAAATTATATTTTTTCCTACCAAAGCGGCATATAAAGATGGAAGCAGATGGATAGCATTTAATAATTTAGATAAAATAGAAAAAAATGGTTCGCAAACTAAATTATATTTCTGTAATGGAAAAAATTATATTGTTGATACATCATATGAGATAATTCATAGACAGTTATATAACTGTTTAACACTTGAAAAAGTTTTATTATTACGTCAAGAAAAAGCATAAGAAAAATAAGAAAAAAGCTTGCTTTTTCTTTCTTTTTTTATTAATTTATGGTATAATTTGTATAGGGGTATGTTTGCAGTAGATAAGGGTGAATATATGGACAAAAAATGGTGTTTAAATGGAGATAAAAAAACTTAAATTAGAAAATTATCGAAACTATGATAGTTTAGAGTTAGATTTTGATAAAAAAAATACTATTTTTATTGGAAACAATGCCCAAGGTAAAACAAATATTTTAGAATCAATTTATGTTTTAGGATTGACTAAGTCTTATCTAAATATAAATGAAAAGAATTTAATTAAATTTAATAATTTATATACCAAAGTGTGTGGTACAGTTATAGATAATAACATTGAAAAAAAATTAGAAATAATAATTAATGAAAAGGGTAAAAAGGTTAAAATTGATGGACAAGAGGTAAATAAATTAAGTAATTATATTTCTAAATTAAATGTTATTATTTTTAGTCCTGATAACATAAGACTACTTAAAGATTCTCCTAGTTATAGAAGAAAATATTTAAATGTAGAAATTAGTCAGCTATATAATAATTATATAAATTATTTAAATAATTTTAATAAGATTTTAAAACAGAGAAATGAATATTTAAAAAGTATTTCAAAAAGTAATTATTATGATAATAATTATTTAGATATAATTGATTCTAAATATTGTGAATTATCTGTAAATATATATATGTATAGAAAAAAATTTATTGAAAAATTAAATGAAAATTTAAAAGATATATATTATAAAATAACTGGTTTTGATAATCTAAAAATTAAATATATATCATGTATTTCTAGTAATGAAAATGAAGATATTTCTGATATTAAAAAAAATTTTTATGAACGATTGAAAGCAGAATTTTCAAAAGATTTACAATATAAAATAAGTCTATTAGGTCCACATAGGGATGATTTTATATTAGAATTAGATGGTAAAAATATATTGATATATGGTTCTCAGGGACAGACAAGATGTGCTGTATTAGCTATTAAATTTGCTGAAGTACCAATTTTTAAAGAGGTACTTAAAGTAAGACCAATTTTACTATTAGATGATATTTTTAGTGAATTAGATATTAATAAAAAAAATTTATTGATTGAGTTTATACCAGAAGAAATTCAAACAATTATAACAACTACAGATTTAAATTTAATTGATAAAAAAATACTTAATAATTCTTCTATATACATTGTTGATAATGGACATGTTACTAATGATATAAACTTGAAGGGAAAGTGATAAAATGGAAAATAATGAGCATTATGATGCTTCGGATATTCAGGTTTTGGAAGGCTTAGAGGCTGTAAGAAAAAGACCTGGTATGTATATTGGTACTACGGATATAAAAGGACTTCACCATTTAGTTTGGGAAATTGTTGATAATTCTATTGATGAAGCTTTGGCAGGATATTGTCATAATATTGAAGTTGTTATTAACAAGGATAATTCAATTACTGTAAAAGATGATGGACGTGGAATTCCTACTGATGTTCATCCTAAGACAATGAAATCTACTGTTGAGACTGTTTATACAGTACTTCATGCTGGAGGTAAATTTGGCGGAGGTGGATATAAAGTAAGTGGTGGACTACATGGAGTTGGTGCTTCTGTTGTTAATGCTTTAAGTAAATGGGTTGAAGTTAAAGTATATAAAAATGGAGAAGTAAATTTTATTAGATTTGAAAATGGTGGACATACTATTGAGCCACTTCATGTTATTGAGAAATGTTCTTTAGATAGAACTGGAACAACTGTAACTTTTAAACCTGATCCAGAAATTTTTGATAGTGAGATATATGATTATGAAACATTAAAAACAAGAATAAGAGAATTAGCTTTTTTAAATCGTGGACTTTCTATTACCTTAAGAGATGACCGTGATATGGAGGATACAACTGGTGAGAAATTTCTTTATGAAGGTGGAATTAGTGAATATGTTAAATTTATAAATCAAGGAAAGACAGTTATTCATGATGATATTATACATTTATCTGGTGAAGAAGATGGGGTATTTTTTGAAGTAGCAATGCAATATAATTCTGGCTATAATGATAATATTTATTCATTTGTTAATAATATCAATACGCATGATGGAGGTACACATGAAGAAGGAGTACGAAGAGCTCTTACTAGAGTTATTAATAACTATGCTAGAAAAAATGGTATATTAAAAGAAAAAGATGATTCATTAACTGGTGATGATGTAAAAGAAGGTCTTACAATGATTGTATCTTGTAAGCATCCTAATCCTCAATTTGAGGGTCAAACTAAAGGTAGGTTAGGTAATTCTGAGGTTAGAAAATTAGCAGATAATGTCTTTTCTCAGGGATTTGAAAGATTTCTTTTGGAAAATCCTGATAGTGCTAAAGCTATTGTTGGAAAGGCAATGTTAGCTTGTAGAGCAAGAAATGCTGCTAGAAAAGCCAGAGAAATTACTAGAAAATCTGATTTAGCTGTTACTAATTTCTTTGGTAAACTTTCTGATTGTAAAAGTAAAGATCCAACTATATCTGAAATATTTATAGTCGAAGGAGATAGTGCTGGAGGTTCAGCTAAAAAGGGAAGAGATGCTTTTACACAGGCTATACTTCCTTTACGTGGAAAAATTTTAAATGTTGAAAAGGCTAGATTGGATAGAGCGTTATCTAATGAAGAAATAAGAACAATTATTACAGCATTTGGGACAGGAATTGGTGAAGATTTTGATTTATCTAAGTTAAGATATGATAAAATAATTATTATGACTGATGCAGATGTTGATGGTGCACATATTAGAGTATTATTACTTACATTATTTTATAGATTTTTTAAACCTATTGTTGAAAAAGGACATGTTTATGCTGCTCAACCACCTTTATTTAGAATTATGCATGGTAAGACAAGAAAATATGTTTTAACTGATTTAGAAAAAGATGAATATTTGAATTCTCTTCCTGAAAATGTTAGAAATCGTGCAGAAGTTGCCCGTATGAAAGGATTAGGAGAGATGGATGCTGAAGAACTTAATGAAACAACAATGGATATTGAAAAGAGAGTTCTTAGAAAAATTACTGTTAATGATTGTGTTGCAGCTGATGCTATTTTTGAAAAATTAATGGGTGAAGATGTTGAGCCAAGAAGAGAGTTTATTGAGGAGAATGCTAGATTCGTTAAGAATCTTGATATTTAAAGGGGGTGTAATTTATGGATAATGAAAATTTAGAAAATAATGATAATATTGAATCAAATGATTCAGTTACATTGGATACTAATGATGATTTTAGTGGTACATTTCATGAAAGGGATAGTTTATCAGAAAATAATATTGTTGATGAAGTAAAGAATTCTTTTCTTGATTATTCAATGAGTGTTATTACTTCTCGTGCTTTACCTGATTTACGTGATGGTCTAAAGCCTGTTCATAGACGTATTTTATGGAGTATGTATGAATGTGGTTATACACCTGATAAGCCTCATAGAAAATCTGCTACTACTGTTGGATATGTTATGGGACATTATCATCCTCATGGTGATTCTTCTATATATGAAGCAATGGTTAGATTAGCTCAAGATTTTAATGAGCGTTATATGCTTATAGATGGCCATGGTAATTTTGGTAATATTGAGGGTGATGGAGCGGCAGCAATGCGTTATACTGAGTCTAAGTTATCAAAAATATCACTTGAATTATTACGTGATATTAACAAAAATACTGTTGATATGGATGATAATTTTGATGTAACTAGTAAAGAACCTAGAGTATTACCAAGTAGATTTCCTAATATATTAGTAAATGGTACAATGGGAATTGCAGTAGGTATGGCTACTAATATTCCTCCACATAATTTGGGAGAAGTAATTGATGGTTGCATAGCTTATATTGACAATCCTGACATAGATACTTTGGGTCTTATGGACTATATAAAGG
>CANPWS010000002.1 GCA_947584955.1 uncultured Bacilli bacterium
TGTGAAATCAAAAACATCCATATAACCAGGAATTACAACTATTCCTCCAGGGTGTTGTCCTGTTGTTCTTTTTACACCAGTACATCCTTTAGCTAGCCTTTCTATTTCTGCCGTTCTCATTGTTATATTTCTATCTTCACAAAATCCTTTTACATAGCCAAATGCAGTTTTATCCGCAACTGTACCAATCGTACCTGCTCTATATACATTATCTACCCCAAATAATACTTTAGTATATTCATGTGTTGCAGCTTGATTTAAATCAGAAAAGTTTAAATCAATATCAGGTACTTTATCAGCATTAAATCCTAAGAAAGTTGCAAATGGCATATCTTGTCCATCTTTTAACATATTAGCACCACATTTTGGACAAGTTTTATCTGGTAAATCAAAGCCAGATGAATAAGTAGCACCAAGTGGATTACCATTTTCATCATTAAAAATACTATATTTACATTCTGGGCAACGATAATGTGCTGCAAGTGAATTAACCTCAGTTATACCCATCATAGTAGCAACAAATGAAGAACCTACTGATCCACGACTACCTACTAAAAAGCCATCATCATTTGATTTTTTTACAAGTTTTTGAGCTATTAAATAAATAACATCAAATCCTCCACCAATTATTCCTCCTAGTTCCTTTTTTAATCTTTGTTCTAATTCATCACCTTCTAAAGAATATTTTTCTTTTAAATTTTCTCTAATTAAATTTTTAACAGCATCAAAACCATTTAATATAGTATTATGTACTTCTTTAAATATTTCTTTTTCTTTTTCCAAATCATTTAAATTAGGATTATCTTTTTCTAGTTTTTCTTTTACACAATTATAAACTGCATCTCCATATAATTCTTTAGCTATTCGCTCTTCAATATTATAAGGAAGTGGATCTCCATACCAAGATTTAGCTTTTGTATAAACTAAATCTGTTACTGTTTCTACTGATTTATCAATTCTAGGAGAAAAAGGTATACCACCAGTATCTATAATTACTTCTATCTCTTCGCACATTTTTGGAATTAAATTAGTATTAGTAACTACTATTTCATAAGCAAGTTCTTCACCTAAAAATGAAAATTCATTTAACATTTCATCTGTTGTTCTAAAATATTGATCTGGTATTGTATTATAATTAGGATCATCTAAATATCTTGCTAATGGATGTCTTCCCTTTCCAGGTACATTCTGATTAACTATAATTTCCCTATATATTTTATCTTTTTTATTAAGTGTATGTGCATCACAAGTAGCTACTACTAATACACCTTGTTCTTTGGCACATTTTACTATTTTCTTAATAGCTAATTTAACATCATCCATATTATCAATATCATGTCTTGCTACTAAATGTGTGTAGTTTGAAGGTGGCTGAACTTCTACATAATCATAAAATGATATAATTTCTTTTAATTTTTCTTCATTTTTAGTAAGAGATGCTTTAAATACTTCACTATTATAGCATCCACTACCTACTAAAATATTTTCACGATAATCTGATATTACATGTTTAGGTATTCTAGCAGATTTTACTAAATATTTTGTCCCAGCATAACTAATTATCTTAAACATATTTTTTAATCCTGCACGATTTTTAGCAATAAAATTAACATGACTTTCTCTATCTAATTTATTAATTTCTTCACTTGTAGGAAGATTAGCTAGTTCATTAAAGGTTTTTATACCAATTTTATCAATTTGTTCAAGCATTTTATTAAACATATATCCTGTAAACTCTGCATCGTAATCTGCTCTATGATGATGTTTTTCTGTAACTACATCTTCATCATTTTCTGAAAAATCAATACCATAATTTTTAGTAAGGGCAGTTAAACTATGTCTTTTTAAATCTTTGTTTATGACTTGTGAAATAGTTAATGTATCTACTACTATATTATTAAATACTCCTAAATTATATTTATAATATGCCATTTCTAACATTGATACATCAAATTTAGCATTATGTGCAACAAGTGGTAAATCATCTATCCAAGTTTTAAAATCTTTTATTACATCTTCTTCATCTCTAGCATTAATTACCATAGCATCAGTAATACCTGTAAGTTTTGTTATTGCCTCATCAATATGTCTATGAGGATTAATTAATTCATCAAAGTTATCAAGAACGATACCATCTCTTATTTTTACTGCTCCTACTTCAATTATTTGATCAGAAAGTCCAGCATTAAAACCAGTAGTTTCAACATCAAATACAACATAAGTTTGACCAAGTAATTCATTATCATTAGCATTAATTACAAGATCTAGACTATCACTACTCATTTCTAACTCCGTACCATATAATACTTTAAATATTGGAGCATTCTTCATATCTTCTTTAGTCTTATTAATTTCTTCTATAAGCAAAGATTTTTTATCCTCTGAAGTACATTCTTTTAATTCATTTTCCAAAGTTTTTATTTTATCTTTATAAGGTGCTATTAATTTCTTATTATATCCTGTTACTTCATTATAAACATGTGGAAAAGCTTGACAACCATCATGATCAGTAATAGCAATTGCACTATGTCCCCATTTAATGGCCTGTCTTACTAATTTTATTTCATCATTTACTCCATCCATTTGACTCATCATTGTATGAGTATGAAGTTCAACTCTTTTTTCTTTAGCATTATCCATTCTATCAAAATTATCTTCTTTTTTATCAAGCATAATTATATCTTTATATCTAGTCATAAAGACAAGTTCATTAGCATATTTATCCATCTGTACTTTTCCATAAAATTGATAATAATTTCCTTCTTTAAGTAAATCTTTTATTCTAACAAATTCTTCTTCATCTTTTGTAAATAATTTAGCATACATACTATCTGAACCATCTGTTATTTTTAAAGTAAATATTTTATAACCACTTTTAGCCTCAAAAATATCAATTCCAAATAATTGTACTTCAACATTAATATTTTCTACTTCATAAATAATATCTTTTATTAGTGTTATATCTGTACTTTTTTTAGCACGGTAATAATTTTTTTCTTTTTTTTCATATGCAACTTCTTTCTTAGGAATGAAATTATATGAAGTATCTACTTCTTTATCTTTTTCAATTTGTAAGATTAAATCATTTTCTTTTTCATCCTTAATTAAATAATTAATATCTTGCACATTATATCCAAATAAAGATAAATTATCTAGTATATAGTCTTTAAATTTGTTTATATTTTCTTTTTCAACATCATTATATATTTCTAATGAAAAAATATTATTATCAAGACTAATTTGCCTATTTTTAAAAGTATTATATCTTACATTATTTCTAGCTATATTATCAATTAAATAATTATAATATTTTTCTAATTCATTAAAATCAGTTTTATTAGTTTGTATTCTTACTCTAATTTTTTCAACCATTTTAAAGGTTTCTCTAAAGCAATTTACTAATTCTAAATATATATTAAGTGGTAAATTAGTATCTATTTTAATAATAATTTCCCATAATTTTATATTATCTTTGATTAAAACTTTTTCTAAAACTGCTTCATTAAAGTATTCATAATAAGATGAATCTAATTTTATTTGCTTAAGTATCTTTTCTAATTTTTCTTGCACATCTACCACCTAAACCTCTTATTATTATTTTATCAAAAAAAATATATAATTTAAATATCTTTAACATAACTTTGTAATATTTTTTTGTTAATAATTTTAACAATAATATTTTATATATTTAAAGTATTTATATATTATTATAATTTTCAATGATTTTAAAGGAGCTTTTTATATTACCAGCATAAAAATTTGGAATAGATCCTTCGATAATTTTCATAGAAATTGGTATAATTGTTGAAACTGTTATTTCATCAGAAACAAATGGTAAATTTATTCTTGTCGTTACATTAATACTTACCCCTACTTCCAAAAGAGCATTATTAATTCCATACTCTTTTATATTAGTATCAATACCACTTACAACATCTCCAATTAAATTAAATTTAACAGGTATTTTAGGACCAACATTAGATAGCAAACTACTATTAGAAATTGCTCCAAAAGGTATTTCATATATTATGCCTTTTTCTAATAAATTACTATCATAATTATTTAAAGTATCATCTGGTAATTCTAATAAATCAATATTTCCTTCTTCGATAGCTTTTAAATTTAATTGAACTAAGCTAGTTATAGAATTTAATATTTTTGTAACATTTTTAGAATTATATGTAATTATTTGTACTCTACCCTCATTATCTTTAATAATATCAAATAAATCTTCTTCATTAAAATCGTTAGCTATTTGTTTTGTAACAGCTTTATTTATTATAAGTGTTGTTAGTTTTCTTGTTTCACTTTCAGCATATGACATAAAAAATGGTGCTGCCTTATTTGAAAAGTATTTTATTAGTAATGATGCACAAAATACTCCAATTATAATTATTACTAACAGTTTTAAAATAAGATGTTTTTTCTTCTTTTTAGCTTTTCTTATATTCATCTTCATATTAAATTATATGAAATAAAATAAAAAACAGAAAAGTTTATTTTCTGTTTATATATAAATTTTTATTAATTTCCATTATTATTAGATGTAGTATCAGTAGGTTCTCCTTTTGGATCATTCCAACAATCAAACCAATTATTTGTCTTGCCATCTTCTAGAGTAGTATCTGTAGCACCAGAAAGTAAATTAAATACTACGGTTACGATTGTTACAACAAAAAATATTACTGCAGCATAAACAACCCTTCTTATTGCAGCTTTTTGAGCAGCTTTTACTTCTTTTTCATCACCTGCAACTACAGCTTTTGCTATGTCAATTATAATTAAAACGATTAATACTATAAAAATTAATATAAATACTATATTTAAAATACTTTTAATTAAATATACTATATCACCAAGTCCTTGACAATTATCTAAAAAATACATAAATTCCCTCCTTCTTCATCTAACTATATACTACACTAAAAAGTGTAAAAAGTCAAATATTATTAATAATATAATGTAAAATTTTACTTATTTTCTTTTAGTATTTTTTTCAAAAACTGACCTGTATAACTTTCTTTTACCTTAGCTACTTCTTCTGGTGTTCCTGTACATACAACATTTCCACCTAGTTTATTTCCACCCTCAGGACCTAAATCAATAATATAATCTGCAACTTTAATAACATCAAGATTATGTTCAATTACAATAACTGTATCTCCGTTATCAACAATTCTTTCTAATATTACTAATAATTTCTTTATATCATCAGTATGAAGTCCTGTTGTAGGTTCATCTAATATAAATACAGATTTGCCAGTAGGTTTTTTCTGTAATTCTTTAGCTAATTTTACTCTAGCTGCTTCCCCTCCAGATAAAGTTGGAGCTATTTGTCCAAGTTTAACATATCCAAGACCTACATCATGCAATACTTTTAATTTATTTAAAACTTTAACATGATTTTCAAAAAATGTTATTGCTTCATCTACACGCATTTCTAAAACTTCATAAATATTTTTATCTTTATATTTTATTTCTAATGTATCTGTATTATATCTAGTTCCATTACATACTTCACAAGGTACATAAACATCAGGTAAAAAATGCATTTCTATCTTCTTTACTCCATCTCCCCAACATGCTTCGCATCTTCCACCTTTAACATTAAATGAAAATCTTCCTTTGTCATATCCTCTTATTTTAGCTTCTTTAGTTGAAGCAAATATTTCTCTTATATCATCAAATACTCCAACATAAGTAGCAGGATTACTTCTAGGTGTTCTTCCTATTGGAGTTTGAGAAATTTGCACAACTTTATCTACATTATCTATTCCTTTAATTTCTTTATGCTTTCCAGGTTTTAATTTTGATGAATATACATAAGAAGCTAAAGCCTTATATAAAATTTCATTAATTAAGGAACTTTTTCCACTTCCTGATACTCCTGTTACACACGTAAATGTCCCTAATGGAATTTTAACATCTATATTTTTTAAATTATTTTCTTTTGCTCCTTTAATTTCTAAAAACTTTTTGTTACCTTTTCTTCTTACTTTTGGTATCTCAATTTTCATTTCTCCAGTTAAATATTTTCCAGTTAAACTGTTTTTATTTTTCATAACTTCTTCTGGCGTTCCACAAGCAATTACTTCACCACCATTATCTCCCGCACCTGGACCTATATCAATTAAATAATCCGCAGCTAACATTGTATCTGTATCATGTTCAACAACTATAAGCGAATTTCCTAAATCACGCATTTCTAAAAGTGAATTAATAAGTCTATTATTATCTCTTTGATGAAGACCTATCGAAGGTTCATCTAAAACATAAAGAACACCTGTAAGTCTTGAACCTATCTGTGTTGCAAGCCTAATTCTTTGTGATTCTCCACCAGATAATGTACCTGCTGCTCTATCTAAAGTTAAATAATCTAATCCAACATTAATTAAAAAATCAAGTCTAGAATTTATCTCTTTAATAATTATTCCTGATATTTCTTCTTGTTCTTTAGAAAGTTTAAGTTTATTTATAAACTCTTTTAATTCTAAAATAGACAACTTAGTAGCTTCATATATATTTTTCTTACCAATTAATACAGACAATACACTATCTTTTAATCTTGCACCATGACATGTTGGACATTCTACTTCATTCATATAGTTTTCTATCCATTCTCTTATCCAAGTACTTTTTGTTTCAATATATCGTCTTTCTAAATTATTAATTACACCTTCATAATAATCTTTAGTGTTTCTAGTATTTCCATTTTTGCTAACATAATTAAATTCAAGCATATCTGGAGAACCATATAATATAATATCTAATTGTTCTTTAGTTAAATCTTTTACTTTTTTATCTAAATCTATATTATATTTCTTACTAACAGCATTTAACTGTGTCATAGTAATATTGTTAGATTCATCAACATTTATTGGAACAATAGCCCCCTCATTTATAGATAAATTTTTATTAGGAATAACTAAATCAACATCTATTTTATATTTTATACCAAGTCCTTTACAATCTTCACAAGCACCATAAGGCGCATTAAATGAAAAAATTCTAGGTTCAAGTTCTTCTAATGAATAATCACAATATGGACAAGCAAATTTTTCACTAAGTAATATTTCTTCTTTATCTAAAACATCAATAATTACTTTACCATGTGCTAAATTAGAAGCAGTTTCAATTGAAGAAAATAATCTTGTTCTAATACCTTCTTTTATAACTATTCTATCTACTATAACAAATATATCATGTTTTTTATTTTTTTCAAGAATAATTTCATCAGCTAAATCTAATATTTCTCCATCAACTTTAGCACGTATATATCCATCTTTTCTAAGATTTTAAAAAGTATCTTTATGTGTACCTTTTTCTCCTTTAACAATTGGAGATAAAATCATAACTTTACTTCCTTCATCTAATTCTAATACTTTATTAGTCATTTCCTCAATACTTTGAGGTTTAATAGCAATATTATGTCTAGGACAATAAGCTACCCCTACTCTTGCATAAAGTAATCTTAAATAATCATATATTTCAGTTACTGTTCCTACAGTACTTCTAGGATTTTTGTTGGTAGTTTTTTGATCAATACTAATAGATGGAGAAAGCCCTTCAATTGAATCTACATCTGGCTTATCAGTACCTCCTAAAAATTGCCTTGCATATGAAGACAAACTTTCAACATATCTTCTTTGACCCTCAGCATATATAGTATCAAAAGCTAAACTACTTTTACCACTACCAGATACACCAGTCATTACTACTAATTTATTTTTAGGTATTTCGATACTAACATTTTTTAAATTGTTTACTCTCGCATTTTTAACAATTATACTATCCATCTATACTCCTTCTTTCAGAATTAATATTATATCATAAACTAAATAAAATTAAACTGGTAATTTTTATATGTTATTTAACAAAATATTATTAATTTTTCTTTTTATTTTTACTATATAATTATAAACAGTTTTATTATTTATATCTAATAAAATAGAAATTTCTTTACCATTAAATCCTTGTATTTTCAAATTAAAAATACATTCTTCAAAATCTGTTAAATTTTTAATAATTTTTTCATATAATTCATTATCACTCGTATTATTTAACAATTTAGTCTCTGGAGTAATACCATCTGTAATAGAATTATATAAATTATATTCTTCTTCGTAATCTAAACTTAATGATTCTATAAATAGTTTATTTTTTTCAGTTTTTTGTCTTTTTAATATTGCTAATAACGCTCTATCTATACAAACTGAAGCAAAAGTATAAAATACTGTATTTTCATCTTGATTATAATTTTTAATTGCTTCATTTAAACCTATCGTAGCTTCTTGAATAATATCATTTAAATCTATCCAATTATTTTGTATATATCTATAAATTTTTTTTGCTTTATATAAAATTACATGTTGATACTTTTTATATAATATATTTAATGCTTCTTCACTACCTTCTTGTGCTAATGATACAAGTTCAAAATCATTATATTCCATTAATTTCTCCTAAAATTTATTATTTCTGCCAAAACTATTGCAAGACTAACTGAAGCATTTAAACTATTAACTTTTCCTTTCATAGGAATAGAGGCTATAAAATCACAATTATCAGAAATAATTTTGCTCATTCCCTTGCCTTCATTACCTATAACAAGACAAATAGGCATTTTATAATCTATTTTTGTATAATCTTCTCCAACCATATCTGTTCCTACTATCCAAAAGCCTTCATTCTTAAGTTTTGTAATACAAGCTAATAAATTTGGTACTCTTACAATTTTGGTATTATAAATAGCACCTGCGGAAGTTTTTACAACAGTTGGAGTTATTGAAACACTACGGTCATTTGGAATTATTATTGCATCAACACCTAAAGCTTCACAAGTTCTAATAATAGCACCAAAATTATGAGGATCTTCTAAATGATCTAGCATAACAAAAGTTGGATATTTGTTATCTATATCTTTAAGAACTTCATTTAATTCATAAGTATCTACTTCATCAATATCAAGAATTATTCCTTGATGTAAAGCTCCAAACTCTACCTTTTTATCTAAATTATTATTAGTAGTATAAATAGTTTTAATTTTTCTTTTAGAAATTATTTCTAATATTTCACGATCTTTAAATTTATCAGATAATAATACTTTATTAATTTTTTTATTACTATTTAATACTTCTTTTGCTACATTTTTACCATATATATACATTATTTCACCTCAATATAATTAAGTATTTCTTTAAGCCTAGACATATCTTTTAAATATAAATAACCAATTAAAGCTTCAAAACCAGTAGAAAACTTATAAGTAATTATATCTGTATTTTTAGGATGAATATTTCTTTTATAATTTCTTCCTCTTTTTACAACTTCAAGTTCTTCTTCCGTAAGAATATTTTCTTTTATTAATGTATCTAAAATTTTATTTTGTGCTTTTGCAGACACATAATTAATAGCATTTCTTTGCATATCATCTACTTTATAATATATTTTAATTAATTTTTCTCTTACATATGCCTCATATATAGCATCACCTAAATATGCTAGACTTATAATATTAATAGTATTTATATCCATACTTCCCACCCATATACTTTATAACAGCAAAAAAATTATATCAGAATATTTTTTCATAGTCAATATTCTATATTTACATAGTTTTTTATAAATTAAGCCTTGTTTCTTAATTATAGTAAACAAGGCTTAAATAATTTTATTATTTATTTTTTTCTTTTATATATTTATAAACTTTATAATTAGCTTTATTAATATCAAAATAATTAAGTTCATCTAAATATTCATAAAAATTTTTATTATCTTTTTCTGTATATAATGTTTCAAATACAGAAACAAATTCATGTGATAACCCTATATCATTTAAATAACTTAAATAATTATAAAAATCACTTATTAAAAGATTATTAATTTTATAATTTGATAGGTAATTTAAAATCATAATGGCATAACAATAAAGTTCTGTATTAGAATCTATTTCATATGGTCCAAACATATAGCTACTATCTTCATATTTCTTATATTTAGACACTTCATTTATTTTAGAAACTGGTGATAAATATTTAGAAATAAAAGGATGATTACCACTTATTTTAGCACTATCTAAATCTACAACATTAATTTTGTTAGTATCTTTATTTACAACAAAATTATTTTCATGAATATCATTTAAATAGAAATCTTTAATATTTGAATATTTTCTCAAATTTTCCATTTTTTCTAATATAATACCTACTTGTTTTAAATATTCTATTTTTTGTTTATTAGTAAAATCATATGATTTTAATACTTCGCCTAAATTAATATTATTAACCATTGGCATTGTAAATCCCACGACTTTATCTCCAATAACAGCAAGTTTAGAAGGCATAATTAACTCTTCAATATCTATTTCATCTTTCTTAGATATTAATTCATTAATTGTATATAATTTATTACTAAAAACTGTACCTATATCATAATATAATTTTTTTAAAAGATATTTCTTTTTATTCCATTTTACTTTTTCTTCATAAATATATAATTCTGCTTCGGAATTAATTACACTATTTGGTAATTCCAAAGGTTTTAATTTTTTAAATTGTTTTTCAGTTATATTTAATATTTGCATGTTTTATCCCCCCTTTTTTAGTGGGATATATTATAGCACAGCTATAACAAAAATGCAAATATTTTATAAAAAAAGATAGATTTAGTAAATTAACTATATTTAATACCATACTAAATCTATATTTTAAATTAAATTATCTCTTTCATAAACCAAAGTACCATCCAAAGTATAAATATCTAATTTTATTTCATTAACAAATTTTAAGAAACATAAATCACTAATTACAATATCTTTAAATTTTTCTAATTCAAAATGATTTTTCTTTAATTCATGCATACTTTCATTATCTTTTCCCGCAAAAAAGATATTAATTCCATTAGCTATATAGATAGTCATACTATTTTTTTTGGTTTCATAATCTATTCTTGCAAATTTTGAAATAATAATACTTCCTTTTCCTTCTAACTGATAAGTTCTTGGTTTTATTTCTTTTTTGGGAGTAATCATTTTTAAATCTTTATTTTCTATATAATTTATAATACTTCCATCATTAATAAGTCCTGGAGTATCAATTAATTTTAAATTATCAATATTAATTTCTATTTTATCTAAAGTTGTCGAAGGATATAAGCTAGAAGTTATCTCTATATCAGAATCACTATAATTTTTTATTATTTTATTAATTAATGTTGATTTTCCACTGTTAGTTTGTCCAATTATATAAACTAAGTTTGTTTTATTATATTTCTTTATTTTATTAAATAAATTATCTAAATTATAATTTTTTATACTACTAATAACAACAGTATCTAACGTTTTATATCTTTTATTTATATAATCTATTAATTTATTATCTTTTATACTTTTTGGTAATATATCCTTCTTAGTAAGTACTATTATCACATTTTTAAAACTATCTATATAATCTAATCTTATATCAAAAAGACTAGTTACATATAAAACTAAGTCATCTTTATTCACCGAATTAATTATTTTTAAATAATCTTTATTATTTTTATTAGTTTTTTTATATTCATTATAATATTTTATTTTAAAGCACCTTTCGCATATATTATTAGATAAATCAGATACATAACCATCTTTATTTCTATCTTCTGTCTGAAGGATACTTCCACATCCCATACATTTTTTATTCATAATATTTCCCCAATGTAAGAATTCCTCTTTTACTTAATTTTTTATATTGACTTTTTTCTAAAATTCTAAATATTTTTGTAGCAAACATATCTTTACTAGACATTGGATTTACTAATATAGTCTTAATTCCTACTCTATTACCTCCAAATACATCAGTAAAAAGCTGATCACCAATTATAGCAACTTCCGATAAATCAAAATTAAACATTTTTAATACTTTTAAAAATTTACGTTTTTTAGGTTTTCTTGAGGAATATGAACAATCAACAAGTAAAGTATTTTTAAATGGTTCTAGTCTTTTTTTTGTAGCATTTGAAAATATAATTACTTTAAATCCCATATATTTTAACTCATCAAATAAATCTTTTAACTTTTTATTTGGTTTTTTTTCTTCATAAGGTACACATGTATTATCAAGATCAAAAAGTAAGCACCTTATACCATCTGAATATAATTTGTTATAATTTATAGA
Source organism: uncultured Bacilli bacterium (assembly GCA_947584955.1). Next base: position 12,153 of record CANPWS010000002.1, read on the forward strand.
ATATATACTCTTTTGATACATATCAGGAATAAAAATATCCATATTCACACTATCCTTTTTATATTTATTTTCTTTTTAAATTATTTATAATTTCATCATCGTATTTTAATACATCATTTTCTTCTTTTAGTGGTAAAATATTAGAAAATATTATATTAGTCTTATCAAGTTTAACATAATCTTCGGCATCTTTATTAAATTCATAAATCCCAAAATTCAAACCATTAATAGATACTTGTGCTAAATGCCTTCCTTTTATATTTTTAAAATTAATACTATAATAAATATCTTCTTGTTCGTCAAAATATTTATATATATCAACATTATTTTTTGAATTAAGAAATTCATATTTTATAAAATGTTTAATATTATTTTCTATTTTTTTAACGATAAGCACAAACTTATTTTCTTCTTCATAAAAATCTACTATATCTTTATAACTAATATTTAAAGGTAAATCTTTATCTTTAGTTAATGACAATAAAAACAAAGTTTTTTCTAAATCCATAAAACCACCAACTTAATAATAGCATAAAAGTTTATAAAAATCAATTATAGCAATATATTTAAAGAAAAAACATATATTTTAATGGAGGTATATATGTTGTTTAATATTTTAAATTTTCTTACAAATAATCTTACTTTTTTTACTGGTTCTTATTCTAATAATATTTTTCCAGATCCACTTAGTAAAAAAGAAGAAGAAATATATATAGAAAAGATGTTAAATGGTGATAAAGAGGCAAGAAACAAATTAATAGAACATAATTTGAGATTAGTTGCCCATATTGTAAAAAAATTTGAATCAAGTACTAGTGATATAGATGATTTAATTGGTATTGGTACTGTTGGACTTATTAAAGGGATTGATACTTATTCTAAAAACAGAAATGTAAAACTTACAACTTATGCTGCAAAATGTGCAGAAAATGAAATTTTAATGCATTTTAGAAGTGATAAAAAAAATTCCAAAAATATAAGTATTTATGATGGAATAAGTTATGATAAAGAAGGAAATGAAATTACTATTTTAGATGTTTTAAAAACACCTGATCCTGATTTTCTTGAAGAAATACACAAAAATAATAATATTGAATTATTAAAAAAATATTTAAATAAATTAACTAAAAGAGAAAGAGAAATTCTTGAAAAAAGATATGGTCTTAATGGGAATGATGAAATTACTCAAAAAGAAATTGCTAATGAACTAGGTATTTCCAGAAGCTATGTTTCAAGAATAGAAAAAAGAGCTACTACAAAAATATTGAAAGAGTTTATAAAAAATAAAAATAATTAGTAATTAGCTTGTTTTGATGTTAAAATAGTTTCTAATTTACAAATAATTGCTTTTTTATTGACTTATCTGTTTTTTTATGATATATTTTTAATGCGTTTAATTTTGAGGAGGGATAATATGGCAGTAAAAATTACATGTAAAAAAACAAACTTTGCAAACAATAGACCTAATTGTTTAAAAATTACTAAGCATCCACAAAAAGTTAATTTACAAACCGTTACCGTTAATGGGAAAAAAATAAAAACAAGTGCTAGAGAAGCTAGAACATTAAAAAAATATGTAGCATAAATATAAATTAATATTTAAATTAATTTATATTTTTTTATTTTAATACCAAAAAATTAGTATATGGATTAAATATACTAATTTATTATTTTATTTTTTTAATATTTACTTCAAAATTTTCAGATTTTGTAATATATGAACCACATACTGAAATATCTACAGAGGAATCTTTTATTTTAGATATATTAGTATCATTGACTCCACCATCTATTTCAATTAAAGTATTTAAATTATTATCATGAATTATCTTTCTAAGTTCTCTTACTTTATCTAAAGATGATTCTATAAATTTTTGACCACCATATCCTGGTTCTACACTCATTACTAATACCAAATCTATTTTATCAAGATATTTCTTTATTTCTGAAACTTTAGTATTAGGTTTTAATGATATTCCAACTTTAATGTTATATTTTTTTACTAAATCTATTAATTTATTAATATCTTTGTCTATTTCCAAATGAAAAGTTATAAAATCAATATTATATAATTTAAGATTATTTATGTAATATTCTGGATCATTAACCATAAGATGAATATCTATTTTTTTTGTCGTGGTTTCAATAATTTTTTTTATTTCTTCTAAATCAAATTGTTTATCAGTTACAAACTTTCCATCCATAACATCTATATGAATATAATCACAATCTGTATTATTTAATTTAATAGTATCCTTTATACGATCATTTGAATTTAATATTGATACTGAAACTAACATTTTTACCTACTTTCTTATAAATGATAGATAATTATTATATCTACTTTCTAATATTTTTTCTTCTTTTACTAATTGTTTTACATAGCAACCATCTTCTTTATTATGCATACAATCACGATATTTACAATATTCTAAATTATCAAACATTTCTTTCATATTATCTCTAATTTCAATTTCGGATAATTGATCTAAAGAAGCCGAAGAAAATCCAGGTGTATCAACAACTAATCCTCCATATAATTCATAAAGTTCAGTATGCCTAGTAGTATGTTTTCCTCTTCCTAGTGCTTTAGATATTTCATCTGTTTTAAGCTCTAAAGTATTATCTAATCTATTTAATAATGTACTTTTACCTGCACCTGACTGTCCAACAAAAACAGTTAAATTATTATTAAGTTCTTTTTTTATTTTATCTAACTCACTATTTACAAAACATTTATAACCAATTTTTTTATAATAATCAATTAAATTATTTATATTTTTTAATTCATCATCATTAAGTAAATCAAGTTTTGTAAAACATATAACACTATCAATATTATTATAAGAAGTTATTATTAATAATTTATCTAGTAAATTAGTATCCAATCTAGGCTTAACACTAGTTACAATTATAGCTTTATCAACATTAGCTACACTTGGCCTTATAAGGCTATTTTTTCTTTTTTTTATATCAAGAATATAGTTATCTTTAACATCAATTTCTACTTTGTCTCCTACTAAAGGAATAATTTTATCTTTTCTAAATTTACCTCTTGGTTTACAATTATATAATTGATTTTCACATTTTACTAAGTAATCATTACTGATGTTTTTTATTATTATTCCTTCCATTCTGACTCCTTAATTTTATTTTCTTTTTTTCTTGTTTTTATGAGAATTAGATTTTTTTACATTATTATTTTTTATTTTATCTTTCTTATCATTTTCTTTATATACATACAATTTTTTACGATATATATTAAATTCAATAAATAAATTAATTATAACTGAAATTACTAAAGAAAGTACATAAACCATAGAATAGCTTGATAAGTTTTGAGATAATTCATAGCTATTTCCTTTTACTATTAAATAGTTTAATCCTACAAAAACTATAAATGATATAATTATTAACAATAAAGTAGATATATATTTATTTTTATTAAAATTTTTACATTTAAATATATTATACATTATAAATTTAATAATTAAAATTATAACTAAACTAAGTACAAACAAAACTATACTAAATAAAACATCTTCCATTATTTTCCTCTTTCCTTCTTATTTTTTATCTATTATTAGAATTATCTTTATCACTATCAGTATTATTATCATCTTTTGGTAATAAATCATCAATTGGTTCACTAACTTCTTTTGCAACTTTAATTCTAAGAGTTATTCCTCTTACAATTGTGTCTCCTAAACCTCTACTTTGATATATTACTGTATCTGGTGGATATTCATCAGTCTCAACTCTTTCAACATCAAGTGATAATCCATATTCTTTAGCAAATGCTTCGGCTTCTGACAAAGTCCATCCTTCACCAACCATATCTGGATAAGTATCGGAAATATCAGGTATATAAAGAGTTATATTGTCTCCTTTTTCAAGTCTAACTTGATCTTCACTTGCAGAATCAAACTCTGGATCTTGTGCTATAATTAAATCTTCTTTTCCTTCATATTCTTCAGGATTTTCCACAGCTTTTCTTTCAATTAATACATTTATACCAAGTAATTCTAATTTTGCTTTTACTTCTTGATAATTTTTTCCAATATAATCTTCAAGTGCTATTGAATAACTTCCAGTTGATTCAACAATAACAATTGTACTACCTTTTTTTCTTGTGGAACCACTTGCAGGTTTAGTTTTTATTACATTTCCAGTTTCTATTGTATCACTAGCTGCACTTTCTGTTGTATAATTAAATCCAGCTTTTTCTAAAACATTAATAGCTTCTTCAACTGTCATATCAACAACATTAGGAACTTTCAAATCTGTTACTTCATCATTATTTATAAGCATAAATATAACTACTGCAATTATTAATAACCCTACAAAAATTGAAGCCAAAATTATTGGAAATGTAAATTTATCTTTCTTAGAATAAGATTCTTCAGATACTTCTTCTAATTCTTCTCTTTTTTTATGTTCTTTAATTTCTTCTAAATTTTTTGGTTCTTCTACTACAGTATTTTTATTTTCTACATTTATTTTAGTAGTATCATCAAAATCATTTTCAGGATATTTATAAACCAATTTTTTCTCATTTGCTTTTTCACTTGATAGACAAACTAATAAATCTTCATGCATTTCTTTTACTGTGTCATATCTATTTTTAGGATTTTTAGCTGTAGCTTTTAACACAATATTTTCTACACTTTGTGGTATTGTAGGATTTTGCCTTCTAATACTTGGTATTTTTTCTTTTAAATGTTTAAGTGCTATTTCTACTGCATTATCGCCTTTAAAAGGTACTGATCCTGTTAAAAGTTCATACATAAGTATTCCTAAAGAATAAATATCACTTTTTCTTGTTGAACCTTTTCCATTTGCTTGCTCTGGTGGTAGATAATGAACACTTCCCATTACAGAATTTGTCTGTGTAAGTTGTGTTGAATTAAGAGCCATTGCTATACCAAAATCTGTTATTTTTATAAGGCCATTATCCTCAATCATTATGTTTTGTGGTTTTATATCTCTATGAATAATATACGCTTCATGAGCATGTGCAAGTCCATCAGTAAGCTGATTCATTATGTCAATAACTTCTGTTAAAGTTAATGAACCTCTTTTTTGAAGAAGTTGTTTTAAAGTTTTTCCTTCAATATATTCCATGACTATATAATGTTGTCCATCTTCTTCGCCTACATCATAAACTTCAACTATATTAGGATGTGATAAATTTGATACTGATAGAGCTTCTCTTTGAAATCTTCTAATAAATTTATCATCGTTTGATAAATCGCCTCTTAAAACTTTAATAGCAACTTTTCTATTTAAAATTGTATCATAAGCAAGATATACATTAGCCATACCACCTTCACCAATTGATTTAACAATTTCGTATCTATCGCCAATTTTTTGGCCGTTTGACAACATTATAAATCACCACTTTCTTTTCTTAAATAAGCTATAGTAATATTATCTGTTCCTCCACGACTGTTTGCCTTTCTAACTAATTTTGTAACCATATCTTCAATAGACATATCACTAGTTAGTATTTTTTCAATTTGTTCTTCTGTAAGCATATTAGTTAATCCATCACTACATAAAAATAAACCTTTTACAGATGTATCAACATCAAAAATATCAATTTCTATTGGATCATTTGCCCCAAGTGCTCTCATAAGTACATTTTTTCTTGGATGATATTTAGCTTCTTCCGCAGTAAGTTCTCCTGTTGCTACTAAAAGATTAACTAAAGTATGATCTTTTGTTACTTTGTATAATTTATCATTTTTAAATGCATAACCAGAACTATCTCCTATATTTCCATATAATATATAATCATCTGTTTTTATAGCTACTACTAATGTTGTACCCATACCTTTACTATCTGGATTATTATCTGTATATTCAAAGATTTTTTTATTAATTACTGTTACAACATTTCTAAGCCATTCAATTGCATTATTTTTGTCTCCTAAAGTATCTAAAGAATAAAAACTTTCTGTAAGATTATCAATAGCAATTCTTGATGCTACTTCACCAGCTTTATGTCCTCCCATACCATCAGCAACAGCTAATATATATTCATTTTTATTATTATTAATTATTGTAACGTTGTCTTCATTATGACTTCTAACCTTTCCAGCATCTGTTAAATAAAATGTTTGCATTTCTTACACCTCTACAATCCTTGATTAGCTCTAAGCTGCCCACAAGCAGCATCTACTTTAGAACCAAATTCTTTCCTTATTGTTACGTTTATTTTATTTTTCTTAAGTATATCATAAAATTTCATTATTTGTTCGTTTTTTGATCTTTTAAAGTTTAAATTTTCTGTCTCATTATAAGCTATTAAATTAACATAACAGTTTAAATTCTTTAAAAGATTAGCTAGTTCTAAAGCATTTTCAATACTATCATTTATCGAATCTAACATTATATATTCAAAAGTAACTCTTCTATTAGTTTTATCTATATACTTTCTAATTGCATCTATAAGTTCTTCTAATTTATATCTTTTACTAATAGGCATTATCTGATTTCTTATTTTATCGTTTGGAGCATGTAAACTAATAGCTAAATTTACTTGTCCTTTTTCTTCTGCAAATTTTAAAATGCCTGGTATTATTCCACATGTAGAAACTGTTATATGTCTACTACCTATATCAATTCCTTTAGGATCATTTATTATTTTTATAAATCTAATTACATTATCATAATTATCAAATGGTTCACCTATTCCCATAATAACAACATGGCTAATTCTCATTTTTATATCTTCTTCTATCATAAGAATTTGCAATACCATTTCATAAGCTTCTAAGTTTCTTCTTTTTTTTAATCTTCCACTTTCACAAAATTTACACCCCATATTACATCCAACTTGTGAAGATATACATATACTTATTCCATAATCATGAAACATTAGAACACTTTCTATTCTCTCTCCATCACTAAGTTCAAATAAATATTTTTTAACAAGCTTATCTTCTTGTTTAACTATTATTTTTAATTCATCAAATTTAAAATCTTTATTTAGCTTGTCTTTTATATTATTCCCAATATTTGATAGATTACTAATAGATTTTACGTGTTTTTTATATAAAAATTCATAAATTTGCGTAGCTCTAAATTTTTTATCATTTATACTAAGAAAATATTTTTCAAACTCTTCTCTTGTTAAATCATAAATATTTCTCATATCTAACACTTCTCCATTTAATATTATAACAAAAAGAAACATACTTTAAAATATGTTTCTTAATTTTTTACGTTTTTTTAACTTATTTTTAGTAAAATTGACTAATTAGTGGAAAATCTTCTCTATCTTTATTTACATATCTTATTATTTCATTCATAATATCATCTATAAGTTCTTCGTTTTCACTTTTACTAGTATGTAAATTATAAACTTTATATAAATCTTTAAGAACTTTTTTAAAAATTATTTCATCATCTTTATAAACAAAAAGAATATTATATAGTCTCATAAAATGCATATTATAATTATAAGATGTTGTTATTCTATCTTCTAATGATGCAATAAATTTAGCTTTTTCCAATGCAATTTCAGGATAGAATTTTATTATTTCTTTAGCTACTTTATTTATTCTATCTTTTTCTTCTAAATTTCCATTATATTCAAAATTCATAATTCTCCTTTAATATCTTTTTATATTATTATTTTCTAAATTAATAACTATTTCTTTTGTTAAATGTATTGAATCTTTTTTCTTATTTAATATATCAATTAACATGTGATTTTTTAAGTCTGAAAATATCTTTTGTAATCCTCTTACTCCAAATCCTAATTTATAAGCTTTTTCAGAAATATAATCAATAAAATTATCATCATATGTTACTTCTTTTACATTAAATAATTTTACAAACTCTTCAAAAACTTTTAATGGGCTTATTGAAGAATTTAATAATATATTTTTGTAATCTGAGACATTATAAGATTTAGTTGAAGTTCTAAGTAAAAATCTACCTAAAAATTCTCTCTTAAAACCATATTCCAGATAATCTTGTTCAGTTATTACATAATTATTTTCTAAATTATTTGTTAAACTTTGATTAAATCCTATAGATTTCTTATTGTTTATTTTATTTTTTTTATCTCTTATATCCATAAATGCCCCAAGACCTATAAAAGTTAAATAGCTTGTATCAAATTCAATAGTACGATAAGACCCCTTACTAATAGGAACATTTATTTTTGAACCTCCAATATAAGTTAGTAATTCTTCTTGTACAACATTTTTCATGGCTTTTTCTCTATCTATATCATATCCCCCTAATTTATCGATTTCATCAATACAAATAATTCCTTTTTGTGCTAATTCTAAATCACCATGTGTTTGTTCTAAAAGTTTTGTTAAAACATCTGTTAAACTAGATCCTACGTATCCTATTGCAGAAAAATCACTTGAATTACATATTACTATAGGAAGTTTTAATTGATCTGTTGTTTCTTTTATTATTGCAGTTTTTCCTGTTCCTGTTGCACCATCTATTAAAATAGAAACTTTTGAACTTGTAAGTTTTGATTTATCCATTTTTTTAATTAATATTTGATTAGCATAAATATTTGATACAACCGAAGCTATAGCTTCATCTTGTCCTACAATTTTTGTCTTTATTTGCTCTATTAATTCATTTAAATCTGGAAGATTATATAAATTTTCTTCTTTATAATTATTTGCTAATTCTTCACTATGAAAATCATTTTTTTCTATTATTTTTTTAGATTCACTATAATCATTTGTAATTTCATTTTGTGATAAATTATTCATATTAGCAATTTTTCCAAAAATCATTTTTCTTGCTTCTTCAGCAGTAGATAATTTTTTTAATTTTCTTCTACTAAAACTGAAAATATTTGAACATTTTTCTCTTTTAAAGGAAGTACTATTAGCAATAGATAAAATTACATTTAGCTTTAATTCATCTTCTGGAAATCTTTCATCAACTTCCAAATCACTTATTATCTTTATAGTATCTCTATAAGGTAATAAATAAGTTGCATAATCTTTTAATGAATCATTTACTTTTTGGGGTTCATATATTAATACTTTTATACCATTATTTGAAAATAATAAATTATTAGTAGACACTATCATTGAAAAATTTTCAAGATTTTCACCATTAAATTCATCACAAATTAACTTATTTTCTGAATTTGCCATCTCTAAAGCTAATGCCATTCTATAAAAATCATATGTTTCTCCATTATCATTAGATTTATATATTAAAACTAAATCGAAATCCATATCTTCACTCCTTATTATTTATATTATATCATGTATATTTTAAGATGTAAATTAATGAAAGAAACATTTTCAGGTTATCTTACTTGGACAAGTAAAAGCAATTATTATAAAAGCAGTTGCATTTACTTGTCCAAAATAAATTGCATTTACTTTTCCAATATGAAATTAAAGATAAATATGTTTATCATTATTATTAAAATTGCATTTATATGTCCAATTGTTAAAAGTTCTTTGATTCTTTCTTTCAAGAAAGATTGCCTAACCAGCGAGGTTGTTATTTATCCTTTCCTGGTTTCTTTGATTACTTTCTTTTACGTAAAAGAAAGTAATGATTGTCTGGCAAGACTTTATTATTTTTATATGTTAGAATATCATCTCGTATGGAGGTGATTTTTTATTTAATAGATTAAAGAATACTATTTTTATTTTTCAGTCTTAAATAGTATTCTCATATAAACAGTCTATCTAATTAATAGACATACTTATTTTATCACATTCCTTTTTAATTAGATAGATGTAAATTTTAATAGTTAAAAAGGAGGATTTTAATTTATGAATAACTATTACGAATTTAATTATAACGTAAATAGAGAATCTTTTGAATATTTTAATTCTCTACCTATTAATGTTTTAAAAAATATTCTTGATTATAATTTTAATTATATTGAATTCTTTTTAAATGAATTTGCTAATGTCTTTAAAAAAGTATTTAATGGAAATGATTATGATGAGTTTTATTATACTTGTTTATCTTTGATTGAAGAGTTAAAAGATATTAAAATTATTCTTAATATATTGAAAGAAAAAGATAAAAATGAGTAAAGGTCATTTATCTTATTCTGATAGACTTGCTATTGAAAATATGCTTAATGAAGGTCATACTATTAAAGAAATTGAAAAAGATATTAAAAGAGATTCAAGTAATATTATTAG
>CANPWS010000003.1 GCA_947584955.1 uncultured Bacilli bacterium
TTTCCACTCTTTCGAGTTTCTCGCTTTTTTCCTGCTACTCAAATTGACGTTTTGCTCAGTTTTCAAAGAACTTTATAATTTTTTACACATTTTCTCAAGTGCATTAATAATATAACAAATATTTATCGCAATGTCAACACCTTTTTTACGTTTTTTTGATGTTTTTTACACTTTCTACTTTTTTTCTATACACAATATTATATGCATCAACTTCTAAATAATTACACTTCTTCATGACTAACCAATTTTTCATATTTCACATGATACTCATCAATAGTATTTTTATTAAAAGGTTCTTCCTTTAATCTAACCATATCTATTAAATTACCAAGCTCATATTTTAATATAAAATCAAGTCTATCTGAATATTTCATTTGCTTTTTATGATATTTATATTCCATTCTATCTAAAATTCTAAAACTTCCATTAGGAAATACACGTAAATCTAAATCATAATCAATATATTTTATAACATTATCATCTATTAAAAATGGTGTAGCAATGTTACAATAAAAATACACCCCATATTCTTTTAATTGACCTATTATATTAAACCATCTATTTTTAAAGAAAAATAAGATAGCAGGCTCTTTTGTTCGCCAAACTTTACCATCACTATCTACAACTGTAGTTTTATTATTTCCAAAAACAATATAATCATCTTTAATATCAAGAACAACAGCTTCATCCCATTGTCTATGTAATTTACCATTATGTTTATAGCAATGAATTTCTAATTTATCACCGACTTTTATATTATCCATATTTATCACCGCTTTTCTTAACTTGTATTATACAACATTTTTTATTTTTAAACAACAATATATTATTTTTTTTAAAATAGTGATATAATTGTTTTTAGAATAATAAGGAGGTGTATTATAATAAGAAAAGAAAAAAATAATTTTACTAAATCTTTAAAAGTAATATTTAAAATTATATATTCAATATTATTACACTTTCTTATTGGATTAAAAACAGTAATAACCATTTTACCTAAATATTTTATAATTGGATTAAAATGGATATTTAGAAAAAAAGACAGGGATAAATTAAAAATACAAAATCCTAAAAAAGAATTAGCAATAATAAGTTTATCATTATGTGTATATTTAGTATGTGTATTTTTAATTAGTAGATGGTCTGTACAGCAATTAAAAATTAAATATTTAGCAGAAACAATAATAAAAAATACTAATGATATTGTTGAAGAAGAAAAATTAAATACTCAAAATAAACCAAATTTAGATCCACAAGAACAAAATAAAGATCCTGAAAATACAGAAAATAATACTGATATTAACGATGAAACATCAAATGATAACGATCCTGTGTATTATCCTAATGATTACTGGGATTATATTAACGTACCATTAATTAGTGTTGACTTTAACAGTTTAATAAATAAAAATTCTGATACTGTAGGATGGGTTCAAGTAAGTGGTACGAATGTAAACTATCCTGTTGTACAAACAACAAATAATAGTTACTATTTAACACATGATTTTAATAAAAAATCAAATTCTGGAGGTTGGGTATATGCTGACTTTAGATCTAACTTCTCATCTTTTGACAAAAACACTATAATATATGCCCATAATCTTACTAATAGAACAATGTTTGGTTCATTAGTAGAAACTCAAAAAGAAAGTTGGTTCTCAAATCCAGATAATAGATATGTCAAAATATCAACACCAAGTTCAAACACTGTATGGGCAATATTTTCAGTATATACAATTGAACCTGGAATTGATTATTTAAGAACCGACTTTGAAAATAATAGTTTTCAAGAATTTATAAATATTATGAAATCAAGAAGTATTTTTAATTTTGGTATTGATATCACACCAGAAGATAAAGTAATAACACTAACAACATGTAATGATGCTGGAACAAAAAGAATTGTAATTCAGGCAAAGATGGTTACAATTAATTATAGATAAAAATAAAGGCATGGCTGACCATGTCTTTATTTTATAACTAATTCTAAAGCTTTTTGAAGCTGATTATCATTTTCATCAGTAGGATTATCCATATATTCCATATTTAAAACAACTTCATCAGTAGGTGTAACACCTACATCATTTATCCAATTACCATCTGGAGTAAGCCATTTTTGAATAGTATATTTAACCATACTACCATCAGAAAGCTTTTTAGTCTGTTGAACAGTACCTTTTCCATAAGTGTTAGTGCCAACAATAAATCCATTATAACTTTCTTTAATAGCAGATGCAAGTATTTCGGAAGCAGAAGCAGAACCACCATTAACTAATACAGCAATAGGATAATCTCTTTTTTCTTTAGTATCATCTTTTTTAATCTTAGTACCATTATCATCTTCTAACTGATAAATAATATCGCCTTTTTTAAGAAGCATATTTAATATTCCAGTTACACTAGTTAAATATCCTCCACTATTACCCCTTACATCAATTATCAATGACTCAATACCATCTTTTTCTAGCTTTTCTAATTCTTTTTTAAATTGACTATCGGCAACTGAAGAAAACAAAGTAATATTAATATATCCAACTTTTTTATTATTTTTTTCTATTACTTTGCCAGTAACATAAGGCATCTCTATTTTTTCGCGTTTAATTGTAATATCAAACTCGTTGTCATCACGTAAAATAGTTAAAGTTACTTTTGAACTATCATTATTTTTTATATAATTAGACATATCAGTACTAGTTTTATTAGTATAATCATTTCCATCAACTTTAACAATAATATCACCGATTTTAATTCCCGCTTTCATCGAAGGACTATCTTCAAACATATCCATAACAATAATATGACCATCTTCGTCCATACCAACAGTACAGCCTATTCCTTCATAAACTCCAGAAACAGTCTGCATAAAATCATCTGTATCTTCTATATCAGAATAACTAGTATAATCATCACCAACAGCCTCAATCATACCCTTAATTGCAGATTCAACAAGAAGATTATTATCAAGTTCTCCATAATAATTATCTTTAATAGCATAATAAGTATCAACAAATTTACTTAAGTCTTTAGATAATGCTTTATAATCTCTTCCACCATTAAATATTTTAACAAATGATAAACATGATAAAAAACCAAGTCCAAGAGAAAATAGCATTATAATTATAACTTCTTTAAATGAATATGATACTTTTTCTTCATCTTTAAATATAGAAAATCTACTCTTTTTTTTAGAATCATTTTTCTTAAAAATATTAATTAAACTTCTTTTTTCTTTATTATTAGTTTTACTATCTTTTTCATTTTTATTTTCTTTATCTACATTTTTTTTAAATCTTTTAAAAAAAACTTTTTTATCTTTAACTTCTTTTATATCATCAGAATTATTTTTTTTTAATTTCATAAAATTCCACACTTTCATAATACTAATTCTATTACACACAAAATATTATAATCATATCATTATAATTATATCACTTTTTTTAAACTTTTTAACCTTTTACATAATATTTTTTTTATTTTTATTCATAATAAAATTAGAAATGAGGAATTAGTATGAGTAAAGATATAGATAACATTATAGAAAAGTTAAAAAAAGAAACCAACGAAGAAAAAGATATTGTATATCGAAAAAAGAAAATAAATGATGAAGAGATTTATATTATTTATAATGAATCACTTACAGGAAATGACAAAATAAGTGATTTTATTATTAGAAGTATTGATTCTATTGATTATAAGACTAATTTTAAAAATAATAAAAAAATAGATTTATACGAAAGAATAGTTAATGATATAAGTAATTTTAAAGTAACTGAAATAAAAACATATAACGATATTTGTTATTATTTAAATAATGGCTTTACTATAATAATTTTTAAAGACAACAAATATATTGCCTTAGAAACAAAAAAAGCTTTATCCAGAGGAATTACAGAACCAAGTACTGAAACAACTCTTCGAGGTGCAAAAGATTCATTTATTGAAGAAATTCAAACTAATATGGGTCTTATAAGAAGAAGAATTAAAGATAATAATTTATGGACTATTAATAATGATGTAGGAAAATATACTAAAACTAAAACTAGTATTTTATATATTAATGATATTTGTAAAAAAGAATTAGTTGAAAAAGTAGATAAATTAATTAAAAATATTGATATTGATGGAATTACTACTGCAGGTGATATAAAAAATTTAATTGAAAAAGAAAATAAAAATATTTTTCCAACCATTATTACAACAGAAAGACCTGATAAAGTTGTAAAAGCACTTTTAAAAGGTAAAATTGCTATTTTAATAGATAGTTCTCCCTATGCATTAATCTTACCAAGTACATTAACTGATTATTTTGAAAGTCCAGAAGATAGTTTTGGAAAAAGTATTAATGTATCATTAACAAGAATTGTAAGATATTTTGCCTTTTTTATTTCAATTTTAACACCTGCTATCTATATTTCTATAACTACATACAATCAAGAAATTTTACCTACTGATTTACTTATAAATTTTGCATCACAAAGAGAAAATGTTCCTTTTCCAGCTTTTTTTGAAGCTTTAATTATGATAGGTTCATTTGAAATATTAAGAGAAAGTGATCTTAGAACTCCTAGTTTTAGTAGCAGTGCTCTTTCAATAGTAGGAGCTTTAATATTAGGAGAAGCTGCTGTTAATGCTGGTATAGTATCACCTATAATGATTATTGTAATATCAATAACAGCAATATCAGCACTTCCATTTCCAGAGCCTGAGATTATTAATGGATTAAGATGGTATAGACTTTTATTTATGATTGGTGCAACATTTGTAGGAATAGTTGGAGTCTTATTAATATTTATTATTGTTTTATTAAAAATAGCTAGTGTTGATTCATTTGGCGTTCCATATCTTACACCAATTGCACCAACAGATAAAGAAGGACTAAAAAATAGTATTATTAAATTTCCTTTAAAATCTTTGACAAAAAGAAAAAAAAGACTATCAAATAACATAATAAAGGAGGATTTATGAAAAAAATATTAATATCATTAATTCCATTAATTTTTTTAACAGGATGTTATAACTATAGAGAACTTAATGAACTTGCAATTGTAAGTGCAATAGAAATTGACAAAATTGATGATGAATTTCATGTAACTACCCAAATAGTTAATCCAACTAATCAAAATAAAGCTGCATCAACTAATCAAACTGCTTTTATAATTTACGAATCTACTGGTAAGACATTACAAGAAGCCTTTAGAAATGTAATTAAACAATCATCAAGAAAAATCTATGGCATGCACTTGCAATTATTGTTATTAAGTGAAAATATTGCTAAAGAAGATGTAAAAAGTATGTTAGATTTTTTCTTTAGGAATGTTGAAGTAAGAAAAGAATTTTACATAGCGGTAGATAAAACTGGTTCAAATAATAATCTTCTTAAAGTTTTAACACCTATAACAACAATATCTAGTAAAAGTATTTATGATTCATTAGAGTCAAATAATAAATTTATTGGTATTAGTAATTTAGTTACATTTAATGATTTAATGGATACTTATCTTGATCCTCATAAAGAATTAGTACTTCCAACCATTAATGTTGAAGGAGATATAAATAAAGGGGAAGAATCAGAAAATATTGAAACTTCAAATCAGTATGCAAACATTTTAATTGACAATATGGCTATATTTAAAGATGAAAAATTATTAGGATATTTAAATAAAGAAGAAAGTTTAACTGTAAACATATTAAAAGGTGATGTCAAAGATACATTAATAACTTATGAATGTTCACCTAATAAATACGCAACTTTTGAGATTAGTATTTCTAAAAATGATGTTAAAGTAAACACTAAAAACTTAAAAGTTAATGTAAATATTGAAGGTACAGGTTATATTGCTGAATATGGTTGTAAAGGTGATTTAACAAAAGAAAAAGAAATAAATAAAATAAATCAAAAACTTAATGAAGAATTGAAAAAGATGATGAAAGAATCTATTTCCAGTATAAATAAATATAATAGTGATGTTTACAATATAAGAAGTATAATTTACAAAAATAATCCTAAATTTTATAGTAAAATTGAAGATAGTTATTATGAAGATGTGTTTAATAAATTAACTTTTGATATTAAAACAAATATTAATCTACAAGGAAAAGGAAATATTCTTGGAGGAACATATGAAAACATGGAAAATTAATTCATTACAATTTGGAACATTTGTTGCTTTTATTATTTTATCAACACTTATTGGCGTAGGGGTAAATAGTATAACAGAAATTGCTAAAGTAGATTCTTATATTAGTGTTATTCTTGGATATTTTATTGGATTTATACCAATGTTAATATTTATATATTTATTTAGTCAAAATAAATCTATAGATGAACTTATTAATGATACATTTGGTAAAATAGTTGGTACAATTATAAATATTATTATATTAATTCCAATTATAATAATTGCAGCATGTACTATGTATAGTATTAGTAATTTTATCGTATCACAGTTTTTGTCTGATACACCAATTATTTACATAAATTTACTTCTTGCTATTGTACTTTTTTATGGCTCTATTAAAGGAATTGAAGTTGTAAGTAGAGTAAGCTTAATTTTATTTGTAATTACAGTAATGTTATTTCTTTTTGCCATTATAGGATTAATACCACAAGTACAAATTGATAATTATTTACCAATGTTAGAACATGGATTTAAAAATCCCTTTTTAGCAAGTTTAATTTTCGTTATTCAAGATATAATTCCTATTTTTATTGTACTTGCCATTTCAAAGAAAAATATCGTTGATAAAGAAAAAGCTAATAAAAAAATTATATTTTTCTATTCTATTGCAGTTATTTTATCACTTTCTAATATTGCTCTTACTATAGGTACGCTAGGAACTTATTTAACAGAATTATATCAATATCCTGAATATATGGTATTAAAAAAAATATCTATCTTTAATTTTTTAGATAGAATAGAAAATTTTATTTCTATTCAGTGGATATTTAGAAATTTTATCGTTATTTCTATTGTAATATACCATATTAAAAATTTATTTAAAAAGGATAATGACTCTAAATTAATACCTTTAATTGTACTTACTATTATAATTATTTTAGATACTTATATGTTTAAAAATAATACTATATTTACAGAATTTGCTCTACATAAACTTCCCTTTATTAATGTACTATACTTTTTTATGATGGTATTTATTGCAATATCTGTATTTATAAAAAATAAAAAAGATAAAATAATGAAAAAAGATTAAAATATTTATAAAAATAATTTTTAATGACATATATTGTTATAAATATAGTGTTAAATTTCAAGATAATTTCTTACTTTAAAATTAGTTTATTTTTCTTTTTATATTGCACTACTTTATAAATTTTTTTACTAAATTATAATTTTAAATATTAAAAAAAGTTTCCATAAATAATATAGAAACTTTTTTTACTATCTTTTTGAAAATTGAGGTGCTCTTCTTGCTGCTTTTAATCCATATTTCTTTCTTTCCTTTTTTCTTGAATCTCTAGTTATAAATCCATTTTCTTTTAATATTTTACGATAAGAATCTTCATTTTTTTCATTTGCTTTATCATATTCAAGTAATGCTCTAGCAATACCTAATCTAATAGCACCAGTTTGTCCTGAAAATCCTCCACCATTTACATTTGCTTCAACATCAAATGTTGTTTCATTATTAGTAACTACTAAAGGTTGTTTTAAATCCATAACTAAAACTTCAAATGGCATATATTCATCAACTGGCATGCCATTAACTGTTATTTTTCCACTTCCTGGAGTTAAAATAACTCTAGCAATTGAACTTTTACGTCTACCTGTTCCATAAAATTTTCTATCTTTTGCCATTATTATTTATCTCCTTTCAAAACTTTGATTTCTTCTGGTTTTTGAGCCATATGTGGATGTTCATTTCCTTCATAAACATATAATTTTTTATACATTTGTCTTCCTAATCTATTTTTTGGAAGCATTCCCTTTACTGATCTTTCAAGCATTTCTACTGGATATTTCTCTTTCATTTCTTTAGCAGTTCTTTCTCTAAGACCACCAACATATCTGCTATGATCATAATAAATCTTATCTTCTAATTTATTTCCTGTTAGCATAACTTCTTTAGCATTGATAATAATAACATAATCACCACAATCAATATGAGGAGTATAAGTAGGTTTATGTTTTCCTCTTAAAATAACTGCAGCTTTTGATGCTACTCTACCTAGTGGAATATCTTTTGCATCAATTACATACCACTTACGAGTAACAGTTTCTTTACTTTGCATAAATGATTTCATTATTTTTTCTCCTTACTTTTATTTAAATTTATAAATATAATTTTTCTTAATAGGTGTTCCCAATACCTAAAAAGTCCAACTAAAAATGTACCGATTATGATTTTACTAAAAAAATACGTTTTTGTCAATAAATATTATATTTTTTATTTAAGTTTTATCAAAATATTTTATATGGTTTAGATTTATTTTTATCTTTATCATACGTCATATATATACCTATTTCTTTATAATCTTTATCTAAAACTAAAGCTATATCTGATTTAAAAAATTTATCCAAAATAGCTCCATTTTTTATTTGTTGTAATTTTTGTTCATCATCTACAACTATTTTTTCAATATCTAATACATCCTTAATATCTAAAAATCGATAATTATCATTTTCTATATCAGAAATCGTATATGAATTATTAATATCAAAATTACCTTGTTTAGTACGTACTAACTGTTTCATTGTAGCATAACTATTTAATTTTCTTCCAATATCTCTAATTAAACTTCTTATATATGTTCCTTTACTTACTAATACTTTAAAAGAAAATTCTAAATAATTACCAACTTTTTCTAAATCAGATAAAAGACTAATTTCAAATACTTCTATTTCTCTTTTTGGAAGTAATACATCTTCATTATTTCTAGCATATTGATATAATTTTTTTCCATTTACTTTTACTGATGAATATTTTGGTACTTCTTGAATACTCTTTCCTAAAAATGAACTTAAAACTTCTTCAAGCATTTCTTTATTAATATATAATTTTTCATCTTTATATAGTACTTTCCCAGTAACATCTAAAGTATCAGTTTCAAAACCTAATATTACTCTAGCAATATATTCTTTTTTATAAGAAGTTATTAAATCTACAACCTTAAGTGCTTTTCCAAAACAAGTAACTAAAACTCCTGTAGCAATTGGATCTAATGTCCCTGTATGTCCTATTTTTCTAGTATTAAATTTTTTACATAAAATATTTACAACATCTCTACTTGTTAAATTTTCTTCTTTATTAACTATTAATATTTTATCCATAAATTATTAAATTTGTTTTTCTATTTCTTTAACTAAATTATTTTTTAATTCTAAAAGACTAAATGTTGTATCAAATCCTGCAGATTCTTTATGTCCTCCACCATTATAAGACATTGCTATTTGATTTACATCAACTTTGCCATTACTACGAAGTGAAACTCTAAAACCATCATCTATTTCTCTTGCAAATATTGATACTTCCATTCCTTCGATATTTCTTCCTATGTCAACAATTCCTTCATGATCTCCATAAGAAGCATTATTTAATTCAAAATCTTTTTTATATAAATATGTAAAAGCAATTTTATTGTTTTTTATAAGTTCTAATCTTTCAATTGCTATTTTAGTAAGATTAAACTGAGCTAATGTTTTAGTAGATAAAACTTTTTTATATATTTTAGGAATATCAATCAATTTTGATACTCTACTTGCAAAATCATAAGTTATACTAGTTACATTAGCATATTGAAATCCTCCAGTATCAGTAAGTATTCCTACCATTAAACACTCAGCAATCTCTTTGGTTATTTCATATGATAAATTATCAAATATATTGACTAAATATTCAGAACATGCTGGTGAAGTAACAGATATGTAATTATAATCGCCAAATTTAGTATTTCTAATATGATGATCAATATTTAATGTTTTTTTAGCATGTTCAAAATAGTTTTTATCTTGACCGATTCTATCTACTTTTGAACAATCAACAACAATTACTAAATCATAAGAATCTATTTCCGAAGTTTGTTTAATTTTATCATATCCTTTTAAAAAGCTAAAAATCTTAGGGACATCTTCTAAAATTATATCAACGTTTTTATTTATATTTAATAAAGTATTATAAACAGCAAGTGCACTACCGATAGCATCTCCATCAGGACTAAGATGTGAAAGAACTAATATTGTATTAGCTTCTTCTATTAATGATTTAATTTTTTTCACTATTTTCCTCACCTTTTATCTTATCTAAAATATGTTCTATTTTATTTCCATATTCTATTGAATTATCATAAATAAATGTAATTTCTGGCATTTTTCTTATCTCAATTCTATCACACAATTCTTTTCTAATAAATCCACTTGCTTTATTTAAAGATGTAAGAATTTGTTCTTTTTTATTTTCATTATATGTCGTAAAATATACTTTAGCATATGATAAATCACTACTTATACTACTAGAAGTAATAGTAACAAAACTTATATCTGGATCTTTTACTTCTTCTTTTATTATTTTTGAAATTTCTTCAGTAAACATATGAGAAAGTCTTTCTAATTTAATACTCATAAATTATCACATTAATCTAATTAGATTAGATTCTCCTTTCTGTTATTAATTATACTATATCTGTAAATAAATTTAAAGAAATTTTATTTGCAAAAATATATTTTACAATAAATACTAATATTATAAAAGCTGTTAATACTTTATATTATTAACAGTCTTTAAATTAAATATATTATTATCTATTTATTTTTTTATTTCCACCATTTCATAAGCTTCAATGACATCGCCTTCTTTAATATCATTAAACTCTTCAATAGTTATTCCACATTCTAATCCTTGTTTTACTTCTTTTACTTGATCTTTTTCTCTAGCTATGGAATTAATTTTTCCATCATATACAACAATACCATCTCTAATTAATCTAGCATTTGCTTCTCTTTTTATTACACCACTAGTAACATAGCTACCTGCAATTGTACCAACTTTGGAAAATTTAAATATTTTTCTTACTTCAGCTTCGCCTAAAATATTTTCCGTATATTCTGGTTCTAACTTACCTCTCATGGCACTTTCCATTTCTTCAACAACTTTGTAAATAATGTTATATAATCTTATATCTATGCCTTTTTCTTTGGCTAATTCTAATATTTTATTATTAGGCCTAATATTAAATCCTATTATAATAGCATTAGAAGCCTCAGCTAATACTATATCACTTTCTGTTACTGTTCCTATTCCACTTCTAATAACATTTATTCTTATTCCTTCAACATCTAATTTTAATAAAGAATTTTTTACTGCTTCTTCGCTTCCTTTAACATCAGCTTTTAAAACAATATTAATTTCTTTTTCTCCTTCACTTATTCTATTAAATAAATCATCAAGTGAAACAACTGAAGATTTGGTATTAGCTTTTTGTTTTGCGTTTATTTTTCGCTCTTCAGCAATAGATCTTGCTTTCTTTTCATTTTCAAAAACCATAAATTTATCACCTGCTGATGGACTATCAGAAAGTCCCGTTATGGTAACAGGCATTGAAGGACTAGCCTCAACTAAGTTTTCTCCTAAATCATTTTTTAATGTTCTAATTTTACCTGCATTATTTCCAACAACAATAGCATCTCCTAATCTTAATGTACCATTTTGAATAAGTATTGTACTTACAACTCCAGAATTTTTATCCATCTTTGACTCGATTACTGTACCACTAGCATAACGATTAGGATTTGCTTTTAATTCTAATAATTCACTTAATAGTAGTAATCTTTCTAATAATTCATCAATACCTTCACCTGTTTTTGCAGAAATATTTACAAACATTATATCTCCGCCCCACTCTTCAGGTACAAGTCCATAATTAGACATTTCTGTAAGAACTCGTTCAGGATTTGCTCCAGGCTTATCTATTTTATTTACAGCAACAATTATTGGAACATTTGCTGCCTTAGCGTGATCAATAGCTTCTTTTGTTTGAGGCATAACACCATCATCTGCTGCAACAATTATAATTACTATGTCAGTAATACTAGCCCCTCTTGCACGCATCTCTGTAAATGCCTCATGACCTGGTGTATCAATAAAGGTGATTAATTTCCCATTATAATTTATTTGATAAGCACCTATATGTTGAGTTATTCCTCCAGCTTCTCCATCAGCAACATGGCTTTTTCTAATTGTATCTAAAAGTGTAGTTTTTCCATGATCTACATGACCCATAATTGTTACAACTGGAGGTCTTTCAATCAAATCTTCATCTTTATCAATGATTTCCAATCCTTCAAAGAAAGTTTCATCTCTTGTTGAGTCTTTCTTTAATACTTTATTATAATCATTAGCAATTATTTCTGCTGTATCAAAATCAATACTAGCATTAATAGAAAGCATCATCCCAAGTGACATTAATTTTTTTATAATTTCTGTAGGAGATACTCCTAAAATATTAGCAAACTGACTAACATTCATTCCATCAGAGTATAAAATAATGTTATCTTCTTCAATAGATAAATTTGATTTCAATTTTTCTTTATGTTTATACATTTCTTTTCTTTTTTCGTTGTAATCAGACTTATTATTATCATTTTGATTAGAATATTTATTTTTTTTCTTTGGTGCTTGTTTCATTTCTTTTTTAGTTTCATATCTAATATCTTCATATTCTAATAAATCATTGGAATCTTCCTCTAAATCATAAGAATCTTCTTCAATATTTTCTTCTATAGAATCGATTTCATTATCTAGTAAAATAATCATTTCATCATCTAATATATCATCTTCTTTTGACGCATTAATGTTTAATTTACTACATAAATCAATTATTTCTTTGATAGTTTTACCAACATCATTTGCATATTCAGATACACTCATCATAGGTATCACCTCCATTAATTTTCAATTATATTTTTCAACTCTTCATATACACAATCAGGAATAATACATTCTAAATGATGTTCCAAAGCTTTAGTTTTTATAGCTTTTTCTAAAATACTTTTATCTTTCTTAATATATGCTCCTCGTCCATTACTTTTTCCTGTAATATCTACAAAAACTTCTCCATTATTTTTAACTACTCTAATTAATTCTTTTTTTGGTAATTTTTCTTTAGATATTACACAAGTCCTAAGGGGAATTTTTTTATTTTTCATTTATTCCTAATTCTTCTAAATTAACTTCATTTCTTCCTTTAACATCTAAATTATAATGAGTTAACCTTGAAGCTAATCTAACATTTTGACCTTTCTTACCAATTGCTAAGGATAAGTTTTCACCATCTGCTATTACTAATGCTTCTTTCTTTTTATCATTAGGAATAATAACTGTTAAATCCTTAGCGGGACTTAAAGCATTTTTAATAAATTTTATTGGATCTTTATCATATAATACAACATCAATTTTTTCTCCTGAAAGTCCTAATAATATTCTTTCAATTCTTGTACCTTTTTCTCCTATTATTGCACCTATTGGTTCTATATTATCATATTCTGTATAAACTGCTATTTTACTTCTACTTCCAGCTTCTCTTGCAACAGAATATAACATAACTGTTCCATCAGATAATTCAGGAATTTCAGCTTCAAGTAATCTTTTTAAATATCCATAATGACTTCTTGATAAAAGGATAAATGGTCCTTTAGGCCCTATTTCTAATTTCGAAACATATACTTTTACAGATGATCCCATTTCTAGCTTTTCACCAGGAATTATTTCATCTTTTGGAAGTATTCCATGACTTCTTCCTAAATTTACATAATAATTATGTTGATCTTCTCTTTCTAAAATTCCCACTAAAAGTTCATCTTTTTTATCTTTAAATTCTTCATTTACGCTTGCCTTTTCTGCTTCTTTAATTCTTTGTACAACAACTTGTTTACATGTACCTGCAGCTACTCTTCCAAATTCTTTTGAAGGAACAAGTCTTTCCTCAATTGTTTCTCCTATTTCAATTTCAGGAACTATTTTTTTTGCCTCTTCTAATGAAATTTCTGTTTTATCATTATTAACTACTTCTACTACATTTTTAAATTTAAATGTTTTAATATCCCCTGTATCAGGATTAATTTCTACTCTAACGTTTGCAAAACCTTCATTTTTTTTATAAGCTGCGGCCAAACCTTGTTCCATTGCTTCAACAACTATTTGTCTATCAATGCCTTTTTCTGCAACAATATGATTTAATGCTGCTAAAAACTCTTTTACTTGTTTTGAATTCATTTTAATCTTTTACCCTCTTTCTTTTGAAGAAATATCTAATATATAACTTTCTTTAATAATATCTTCAGAATCTAATAAAGGACTAATTACATTAGTTACTTCTACACATTTATCAACATCTACACCATCATTACTATCAATAATAATTCTTAAAAAATTATTATTTCCTTCTTTTTCATAAATAATACTGTCAATATTTACTCCAAGATCTAAAACTTTTTTTTCGATAATTGCTCTTACTTTATCTTCAATCACTTATAACTCCTCCAATATTAAAGAGTGGATTTTATGCCACTCTTTCCTTTCAAGATAAACTAATTATATCATAATATGTTATTTAAAACAATAATTTTTTTAATTTTTATGTTAAAAACTATTTGTAGTAAGTTTTTAATTTTTAATAAAAATAAATAATATAAGACTTTTAAAATAATAACTATAAACTATCAAATAAATAAGAATATTATATTAAATACAATATTCTTATCTATTAATATATATAGCTAGTCTAACTTTTTAAGTTCATGTGTTTGTAAATCATAATTATACTGATAACGCATATTATCATAAGGCTGACCTGAAAGAAGAATATTAATTATATTTCCTTCTTTTGTTATACTTACTCCTTCAGTAATTTGTGAATAAAATTGATCGCCTAATTTAGAAACTTCTATTTTATCACTTGTTAATTCATTTCCTTCATAATTGATAAATGAAAAATATCCATTTTCATAAACAAACATTGTGTTATTATCTAATAAATATAATCTATCAAAGCCTTTATCTAAAACTTTTTTAGAAGTATTAATATCAAATAAATACCATTTACCATTTTCCTTAGCTTTAAAATATTTATTATTATATATATCAAAGCTAGGACTATCAGTATAAATAGTTGCTGTTCTATCAAATAATCTAACATCTTCATATGTATTTTCTACTATTACTTTATCAGAAGATAAACTTTCTATTCCATATTTTCCGTTTTTATTTGTTACTATTAAATTATATGATGAATAATCTGGTCTAGAATAACTTGAAGAAACTAATAACTCACGATCTTTTAAGTTTTTAATTGTATTTCCTTCTAAGTCAACTATTAAATTTTTATCTTTATTTAAATAATTAAATAAATACAAATAACCTTCATTATTACCACCAACATTAACGTCATCATTAAATCTAATTACAGAACTTAAATTATTATATTCGTTATAAATTATATTTTTTTCTGGATTTATTAATACTAACTTCTTTATAACTCTATTTTTATAATCATTATCATTTATAAATCCATCTACAATTAGATATGTCCCACCTATTTTATCTACATTAGAACCAATATGACATTGAGAACCATCTTCTTCACCACCATATTCACCTAAACATATTGCACATTTTTCAGATTCACAATTATATCTACTTACTTCTTTATCATTATAATAAAAAGCTAAATCTTTATTAATTCTTTTTACAAGATAAGTTGTATTTTCTGATATTACTGTTCCTTCTTGTTTATTTAAACTACTTCCTAGGTATCTATCATCACCATTTTTTATATTATTTGATACTTCCTGATTATTATTAGTATCATTGTTATCATTATTTTCTTTATTGCCATTTTTACCTTTTATTAAATAAAGTCCTATTATCATTAATATTATTAATAAAATTATTATTATAATAATTCCAATCTTATTACTAGTATTAGTATTATTATTAGTATTATTTTCTTCCATATTTTTTACTCCTTTTCTTTTTGTAATAATTTTTGCGATTTTTACTTTATTTATTTTCTATTAAATATCACCTCTTTTTAATAAAAAGCTATAGAAAAGAATATCTAATTATATAGATATTTTATCTATAGCTATTTTTCTATATTTTTTAGAAAGACTTATTTTTAATGCCACTCTATCACGTACAAATGCACGCATATTTGTTATCATATTTTTCATAAAGAGAAGCACCTTCTTTCTACTTTTATTCATGTAATAATTTTAACATATTAATATTTATCAATCAAGTTTTTTTCTTATTTTTATTTTTTTTAATAATTATGTTAAATACTATTTTTAAATTTTCTTTTTCATTCTTTCAATTAAATTTTCTTTTTCATTCTTTCAATAATATTTCTTGCTACTACTACTCCACTTACTGAAGCTTGCATAAGACCTCTTGTAACTCCTGCACCATCTCCTATTGCATATATTCCTTCGTATTTAGTCATTAAATTATTATCAACAACTACATTAGATGAATAAAATTTAACTTCTACTCCATATAAAATTGTTTCATTTCCAGATATACCTGGACAAATATTTTCAAGTGCATCAAAAGTATCTAGCAAAGCATCTAATATTCTAGAAGGCAAAACAAACGATAAATCTCCAGGTACTGCATCAGTTAAAGTTGGTTTGTATGAAAGTTTATCAATCCTACTTTTTGTACTTCTTCTTCCTGCTTTTAAATCTCTTAATCTTTGTACCATTATATGTCCACCTGTAAGCATATTAGCAAGTCTTGCAATATATTTTCCATATAAAACAGGTTCATTAAATGGTGAGGTAAATTTACAAGATACTAATAATGCAAAATTAGTTAAATTACTTTTTATATCATGATAACTATGACCATTAACAACAGCTAAATTATCATCGTAATTTTCTTGTGATACAAATCCACCTGGATTCATACAAAAAGTTCTAACAACATTTTCTGTTATCTTGGAAGTATTATATATTTTAAATTCATACAATAAATTAGTAAGCTTATCTGTTATTGCTCTAGGAAGTTCTACTCTAACACCAATATCAACTTGTTTATTATTAGTTTCAATTTTAAGTTTTTTACATAATTCATTAAGCCATTCTGAGCCACTTCTTCCTACTGCAAAAACTATGTTTTCAGAAATAACTGTTTCTTTTTTATTTTTATATTCAAAATAAACTGTATATTCATCATCTTGTATTTTTACATCTGTTACTTTAGCTAAATCAAGAACCGTAACATTTGGAAAAGATACTATGTAATCATACATTTTTTCCATAATTTCTTGACTTTTTTCTGTACCTAAATGTCTTACTGGACATTTTACAAATTTAAGTCCATACTTACTACATTCATATTCCATTTCTTCAGCAAATTCTTTATTATAACTTACTTCTTTATTTCCACCATAATTTAAATATTCATTATCAACATATTCAATTAAATTTGTTAATTTTTCTTCACCTATATAATCTTCTAACCAACCACCAACATCTTTAGATAAACTAAGTTTTCCATCAGAAAAAGCTCCTGCTCCACCAAAACCACTTGAAATATTACAAGGATTACAATTTACACAATTATTAGTTTTACTTTTTGGACACTTTCTAACTTTTATATTTCTTCCTTCATCTAACATTAAAATTTTCATGTTCTTATCATATTTTAATAATTCTAAAGTAGTAAATATTCCAGATGGACCACTTCCAATAACTAAAACTTGGTATTTATCCATATTATTCACCTGCCTACTTTTTTAGTTTAACATATGAATTAAAAGAAGTAAATAACTTTACATTAAATATACATACAGTTATTTACTAAATATTATTAATATTTATAATTAGGAATCTAAATATTCTTTTAATGATGCTATTAAAAAATTATTTCCTTCTTTTGTAAGATGAATCTTATCTGCCATTAACATCGAATCATCAAGGGATATTTCGATATTTTTAATATTATTAAATTCAAATTTATTATTTGTAAAATTATTAATTAAAACAATATATACTTGATATTCTTTGAGAAGTTCACTTAATTTACGATATTCACTTTCACTTAGATTTAATGATTTATCAAAAGCTAAAATTACTTGATGATTTAAAGTTCCATTACTTATTTCTTGCTTTAAATTACTAAATAAACTATCATAATTAAATTTTTCATTAATAACATATTTTGCATTAGGAAAACTTTCTTTAATCGTATCAAAAGCATTTAACAATAAATCATTACCATAAAAACTAATTAATTTTTTATTATTTTCTTCTTTTTCGTTAATAATTTTTTCTTTTTTTGCTTTATATTCTTCAAGATAAACTTCATATATTTTATCATAAATAACATTAGTATATGCATTAATTCCCGTTTCTGTCAAATGAATGTTATCATAAATAAAATATTCTGGATGATTATATGCAGCACTTTTCCAATCAATAATATATAAATTATTATAATTTTCAGCTAAAGTAGCAAGTCTATCATTAAAATAAGGATCATCACCATTATTAACATTTACCCAAAATATTTTACGATCTTCACATGTTTCAATTATTTCTTTTTTACAAAATTCTGTACAATCACCATTAGTTCCTAAATTTAAAATAACTGGATTACCTAAAATACCCTTATTCTTTAAATTAACTAAAATGTCATTAACAACCCAAGCAGTTCTTGATATTTCTGCATTAAAATATCCATTAGGAAATTTTGTATATAAAGCATTAACTGCACCAAGCATAACTGAATCTCCTACACCAACAATACTTAAATTATTAACATATTCTTTTAATTTAACTTCTTCATTTTCTAATTCTTCTAATAGTTTATTCCAATTTTCCTCTTCTTCTTTTAAATGTAATTCATATTCTTTTTCTTTTTCCTTAACCATTTCTTTCTTATTAGCTAAATCATTTTCTAAATTTTTCATTTCTTTAGTATAATCTTTTAATAAAATAAATTTATATATTCCATATAAACTAGAAAATAAAAATATAACTACAGAAATATATCTTAATATTTTCTTTTTGTTTTTATAATCAATTACTAAATATAATAGATAAGATAAAATAATAATTAAAAAAGTAGTAATAAATATTTTTAAATAAATATTTATATTAATATATTGCATAACAAAAATAATTGGATATTGTAGTAAATAAATTTCATATGTCATTCCAGATAATGTTTTTATTATATTTTTACCAGTAAAGGCTTTTTTATCATTATTTAAAATACTATGTCCTATTAATAATATTGCTACAATTGTAGATAACCCCATCGTTAATATCATATAAGGTGAATTTGCCTTTGCAAAAATGAATAAGCTTAATTCTAATAATAAATAAATGTTAAATATTATTAAATATATACTACTTTTTTTTATTTTGTTACAAACTAATTTATTATAATATAAATGGAAAAATCCTAGTGATACTCCAAATAAAATAGAAAAAGATCTTGCTAAAGTATTATAATAAGCATTCATAATATTACCATTTTTATATAAATAGCAAAAATATCCAAAACTAATTATTCCAAATATGAAAGTAATTAAACTAGGAAGCCATTTTTTTATTTTATCTCCTATTTTTTTTAATCCTAAATATAAAAATGGAAAAATTAAGTCAAATTGAAAAAGAATAGAAATATACCATAAATGCATAAATGGTGAATCAATATGTCTAGCAAAATAATCTAAATTAGAATTCAATTGCCAAAAATTATTATAACCAAAGAGAATGGATATTACTTCTCTTTTAATTGTTAAAAGATTTATATTTGAAAAAAAGCTTATTACAGTTATTGTTGAAAATACTAAAATAATAAGTGGTAAATATAATTTTTTTAATTTATTTAAATAATATTCTTTTAATGAAATTTTTTCTTTATTTTTTAAGGAAATAACTGATAAAAATCCACTTAATACAAAGAATATTGATACTGCTAAATATCCTCCTTTTAATATATTTAAATGATATAAAATAACCCCCGTACATGCAAATATTCTAATTATATCAATATATTTATAATATTTACTACTACTCTTCATCTTTTCTACCTCATTAAAATTATATTACAAAAAATAGTAATTGTAAAATATTTTATATTAGTTAAAAACTACATATTAAATAAAAAACTTTATATTATAATATATCTTTTATATATTAAAAAGTACTACTTTTCTTTAATTAATAGTACTAGATTATTATTTAATTAACAAATATTTTTTTAAAAGTATTTTCCACAAAAATATTATCATTCATTTTATTTTCTAAATATTTATTAAAATTAGTTTGATTAATTTTTTTATCAATTATATTTTCGAAGTTTGGATATAATTCTTTAACTTGTTTTCTATTTACCGTATATGTATTACCACTAAAATTAAAAATAAGCTTATCTACATTATCTATTAGTAGAAATATAGATACACTATTATATAATAATGATTTTTCTAAATAGTAATTTTCATTAACATACCAGTCTGTAATATGATAATCAATAGTTAACCCATTGTTTAAAGAATCAATTTCAAAATTATAACCATATTCAGAAAGTGGTAAATTATCAATTAAATGACTATCATTACTATTATTACCAACATATTTATTTTTATATTGTATTATATTTTTAATTCCTGATTTATCTCTATTAAATGGAGTTATTGGTATAGTATCTTCTGTATATTGTCTTTTTGTATCAATTATATAATATTCATTTTTAGTATTTCTATTTATTCTATATACATTGTATAAAGGTGCTTTATAAATAATCATATTATCACAAGATTTTTTTAAATAAGAAAATCTTGGGG
This sequence comes from uncultured Bacilli bacterium, assembly GCA_947584955.1. The sequence goes on from CANPWS010000003.1 coordinate 20,816, forward strand.
CAGTTTTATTTACTATGACATTAGAATAATCAATTATTAATAAAGCTATTAAAAATAAAGTTATATATATAATATTGTATGATATTTTTTTTAAATACGATTTGTTTTTATTTATTTTAGAAAAGCCAATTAAGGATATAATTAAACCAATTATAGAATAGATTGATCCCCAACTACTTTCGCTTGTAAAAATACTAAATGAAATAAATGTTAAAAATAGACCTGCAAACATAATTATTTTAGCTATATTTTTATTTTTTTCATCAACTTTTTTATTAGAATAATCTATTGTATCTATAATATTTTGTTCTAATTTTTGTTGATATTGTTCTTTATCAACTATTTCACCACTAAGTAAATCATTAACAGTAATTTTTAAAATTTTACATAACTTAATCATAATAGAAGCATCGGGTAATCCTTTACCGCATTCCCATTTAGATACTGCTTTATAAGTTATTCCTAATTTTTCTGCAAGTTCTTCTTGTGTTAATTTTTGTTCTTTTCTTTTATTTGCAATAAATTTGCCAATTTTTTCTTGATTCATAATTTTCCTCCTTTCAAAAAAAATATATAATATAAATGTAAATTTTAACACCTACAGTTAGTAGAGTTACCTTTTTATTATAGATAATTATAATTTATTTCATTTGTAAACTTCATTATTTTTTTAACCATTTTATATTATAATAATTTTTGCTAGAAAATTATTTTTTGAAATTTATTTTTCCCGCTTTACCTTATATTTTTAGTATTTATAAAAAATGAACACTCATTCGCCATAATAAGTGCCTAAACAAATTTATTTTTGTTTAACATTAAATTTGCCAAAAATGAATATTTAAATTTATCTTACTAATTTTTATTTTTGCTTTTGCGAGGAAAAGTTAATTGTTCTTAATCACTTTCGTAATTATTCACCTCCAGGCAATGAAAAAAGCCATAACATCAAATTCAGATTCTTTTTTGGTAGAAATTAGTCTTAATGTTTAACCTAACGATTCATCAGAATTTAACTCATTTTTTAATCTATCAAGTAATAATAAATTTGCTGGATTTAATATTAATGATGATACATCTTCATTATTGCCTGGATTCACTAGAGCAATATAAGGAGTTACTTTTTCATTTAGATTATAATTAGGAAATTG
>CANPWS010000004.1 GCA_947584955.1 uncultured Bacilli bacterium
TAAAGAAATAGCACTCAATCTAGCATAGATTAAGTGCTTACCACTTAAGGGCAAGTACTCAACTCGGCAAAGTTAAGGCTTCCCTTTTTATTTTATGCAAGTTCCCTTGATAAATACATCATAACATAAAAACGCACTTTTATCAAGTACGTTTTCTATTTTTACTCGAATTTAAGGAGATAGCAGAAATTACTGATAAATATCTTGAATAGATATAAAGTCAGAGTAATTTTGAGAGTAAAAATAAATAAAATCCTTTATTTACAAGAAATTAAAAACTATAAATGGTGCCAAATGTAGGAATCGGACCTACGTCTAATCATTACGAGTGACTTGTTCTACCACTAAACTAATTTGGCATAAGTAAGAGTAAAATAATTAAATTACTCTTATTTATTTTTCATTGCTTTAAACATTTTTTTCCATAATCCATTTGAGGAATAATTTAATATTCCAACTTTATATATTCTAAGTCCATATTTATATAAAAGAAATACAGTACCTATTGATAAAACTATTGAAATAGTAATATCTATCATTCCTATTTGTCCTAACGCTAATAAAGCTGGAGAAAGCAATGATGATATAAATGGAACATAAGACATTATTCTAATAAACATACTTCCATCAAATAATGCTGCCATCATTGTTAAATAATAACCAACTAAATTGATAATTATGATTGGCGTTTGAAGTTGCTGAAAATCTTCCATATTTGTTGTTATTGATGCAAGAACCCCAGCAAGAAGAGAATAAGCTATAAATGTTATTAGCATTAATATTAATGTTAAAGGAATAATTTCTGCTAATTTATCCATTATTCCCAAATTAGCTACTCCACTAGTTACCTCTGTAATAAGTGATGATGAATTTAATAAATTTCCACCTGTTATAATAAACCTAATTACAATACCAATAAGTGCATATATTACAAAAAGTAAAGCCTGTCCTAATACAAAAAGGTTCGCAGATAATAATTTTGATAGAAAATGAGCTTTAGGTGAAACATTAGAAATAATTATTTCCATAGATTTTGTTGATTTTTCTTCATTTATTTCTGCACCGATCATTTGTATAAGATAAACGGTAAGCATAAAAAATGGTAAAATAATTATTGGTAAAATTACGCCTACTAATAATTCATTATCAGCATTTGCATCTTCTTCCTCTAAAGAAGTTCTTACAACTTCAATTGGTGCTTCAATCAAATTCATTGTTTCATTATCAATATTATAATAAGAAAGAGCTAAATCTGTTTTTATTTTATTTAAACTAATAGATATTAACTGATAAGTAATTGTATCTATTTTAGAATTAACAATAACTTCTGCTTTTAAGAAATTATCAGAATCATTATCTATAATTAATAATATATCTTCTTCTTTTTCTTTTAAATCTTTTTTAATTTCATCAATACTTTTATTAGTTTTACTAATTTTTGTATTTTTTGTAGTTTCTAGATATTTTGATTGTTCATTATAAATTGATAAAAAATCATCATATACATAGTCAGTATTATCAATAATAATTAAATTACTATCTTCATCAAAATCTCCTCCAAATAATTTAATAATACTATCTAAGTTAATAAGACAAGATATTGCTATTAAAATTATAACATTAGCTATTATGAACCATTTGGATTTTACTTTTTTATTAATACTCATTTTTGTTAAATATTTTATTTTCTTACTCATAAGCTTCACCTACTACACTTACAAATATTTCATTCAAGCTAGCATCTTCTACACAAAATTTAGTTATATTATTATATTTTGATACTGCTTTAAATATATCACTTGCATATTTATTTTCTTTTATTTTTATGATATATTCATTACTTTCTTTTCTTATATCTATAACTCCAGGTACTTTCTTTATTTCATCTACATCAATATCTCCAATGACAAAGATATTTTTCTTTTTATAATTATTTTTAATATCTTTAATATACCCTTCTAAAACGCTATGTCCTTTTACTAAAACTACAATTTTATCACAAAACATTTCTACATGTTCCATTCTATGTGATGAAAAGATAATTATTGTTCCTTTTTTCTTAAGATCTAATATTACTTTTTTAAATAATTCTACATTAAGTGGATCTAAACCTGAAAATGGTTCATCAAGAATAAGTAATTTAGGATCATGAATAATTGCACTAATAAATTGAACTTTTTGTTGATTACCTTTAGATAATTCTTTAATTTTTTTATTTTTATATTCTTTTATATCAAAAATATCTAAATAATAATCTAATTTTTTTTCAATTTCATTTTCTTCCATTCCTTTTAATACACCATAAAAAATTATTTGTTCTAAAACAGTCATTTTTACTAATAAACTTCTTTCTTCAGCTAAAAATCCTATTTTATCAGTAACATTATAATCAATTTTTTTATCATCTAAATAGATATTTCCTGTATAATCATCTAAAAGTCCTAAAATCATTCTAAATGTTGTTGTCTTACCTGCTCCATTTAAACCAAGTAATCCAAATATTTCTCCCTCTTTAACATTAAATGATAAATTTGATACAGCAACTAAATTATCATATTTTTTAGTAACATTTTCAACTTTAAGCATACAATCACCAAAATAATTATATAATAACGCTTTAAATTATGCAAGGAAAAAGAACTTCTAAAAATAGAAATTCTTTTTATATTTCTTGCATTACAGTTATAATCATAGGTTTATTTCCCGTTTGGGTAATTAAAAATTTACTTAAATCATCTCTAATTATATTTTTTACTTTAGTATATTCGATAAAATTATTTTTAGTATTTTCAATTATTATCTTTGTACAAAGCTCTTTTATTTCTTGTAATAATTCTGCACTATCTTTAACATAAATAAATCCTCTTGTAAGTATTTCAGGTCCTGCCAATATTTTTTTTGTCTTTCTATTTATAGTTACAGAAACAATCATAATACCATTATTAGATAACATTTCTCTATCTTTAAGTACTACTTCACCAACATCATCATTACTTTTTCCGTCTATAGATACATTTCCAGTTGTTACTTTTTCAAATGATTGAACTAAATTTCCGTTTTCAATTAATGCAATTTCGCCATTTAACTTTAAAATAATATTATCTTTATCTATTCCTTGCTTTTCAGCCAAATTAGCATTTGCTACCATAAATCTATATTCTCCTCTTGCTGGAAAATAATATTTTGGTTGCATTAAATCTATTAACATCATCAAGTCTTCAGATGATGCATGATGTGCTAAATTAGTTTTAGGTGAAAGAGTAATAATATTACAATCTTTTTTAGATAATTCATCTAATAAATGATAATATTCTTTTTCTATTCCTTCATATACTGGTGTAGATATAAAAATTGTATCAGTGTTATTTAATTTAACAAATTTATCATATCCATTTACCATTTTTATTAAATTATAATAAGGTTTTTCTCTTTCATTTGAATTTAAAATAACAACGTTTTTATCATTAATATTGGATAAATCTCCAATAAAACTTTTATCTATACTTAAATAATTATTTTGAAGAGCATTATTTACAATATTTTGTAATTTTTTTCCCATTATTACTACTTTTTTATCTGTCTTTGATACTTCATTAAATAATTCTTGTATTCTATATAAATGGGAATTTAAGACATTAAATATAATTCTACCGTTTGCTTTATTAAGTGTTTCTCTAATTAGAGAATAAATTCTATGATTTGGACTAGTAAATCCTTCTTTTGAAGCATACATGCTTTCTGTAATTAAACAAAGTACACCTTGCTTTCCTATATATGCAAGTTTTCCTATATCTGTTTTATATGCCCCTTCCATAAGTGAATCAAAAACAAAATCTGATGAATAAAATACTACTCCATCTTCTGTATATATTGCATAACCAAAATTTCCTGGTATAGAGTGAGATAGTTGTACTGGAAAAATAGAAATTTTATCTACATTAAATAACTTATGTGGCTTTATTTCTACTAAATTGTTAGTACTTAATTTTAAGTTTTCTAATTCTTCTTTTACTATTTCAATTGTAAGTGAAGATCCATATATTTTAATATCTGAAAGATCTTCAATTATATCTGCAATTGCTCCAATATTTTCATCATGACCGTGTGTTAAAAAAATTCCTTTTATTCTATTTTTATTTTCTTTTAAATATTCAATATTTGGTATTATATAGTCAATTCCAAGTGTTTCTTCTTGGGCATAACTAAGTCCTGCTTCAAAAACTAATATATTTTTATCTATTTCTATAACATACATATTTTTGCCATTTTCATTTTGTCCACCTAAGGCAAATATTTTTATTTTACTCATTGCATCTCCTTTCTTTATTTATAAAGTATAAAGACTTATAGATTATATCATAATTTTTTTAAAAACACAAATTTATATAAATAAATCCTATTTGAATAATTTAAAATTTTTTTATTAATATAATTTTAATAAAGAAAAAAATTAAAATATATAAAAAGTACTTAATCTATCAACGTATAAGTACTTTATTTAATCATAAAACATCTTATTTTCAGTATTTTAATATATTTATAAGATTTTTAATTTTATATCTACTTTTCTTTTCATAATCATATTTATATTTTTTATTATTGTATCATCTAAATAACTAAAAAATAATTTTACTTTTCCAGTTCCATTATTTTCATAAAGTAAGATATTATCTGCCATATCTATAATATTTCTTTTTATTTTATCTTTTATAATTGGATAATGTGTACAACCTAAAACAATATTATTTGATTTTATGTTTAATAAATGCATATCAGTATTTATTAAATCTAAATTACCATTTTCAATCATTGGTACAAATTCTGGACAAGCTTCTTCGTAAACTTTTATATCAAGATTATCTCTAAAAATATGAGAATTAATTGTTTTTGGTGTTGCTAATACTCCAATATCTTTAAATTTTTGCTTTTTTATATAGTCTATTGTAGGGGTAATTATATCTATTATTGGAATATCAAATGTTTGTTTTAACTCTTTATAACAATTACTACTTATAGTTCCACAAGCTATTACAATTAAATCTACTTGATGCTCTTCTTTTAAAAATTTTATTATTTTTCTTGATAACATATATAAAGTATATTTATCTTTTTCTCCATAGGGAATATTTATAGTATCACCAAAATATATATAGTCATTTAAAGGATACTTTTCTATTAATTTACTTAGAACTGTAAGACCACCAATACCAGAATCAAAAACTCCCACTCTCATTTTTATACCTTCTTTTTATTAATTTTATTCATTCTTAATAAAGTCATTATATTCTTTCATTTTTTCTAAATATATTTTATATGTTTTATTATTATTTAGTATATCTACTTTCCTTGCTATTTCTTTTTCTATAACTAAATATTTTAAATTATTTTGATATTCTAGTATCAAAGCTTCTTTCTGTAAATTTTCGATTTCATCTTGTAATATTTTTATTGAAGTATCACTTTCTAATATTTTTCCTATTTCTTTATATTTTTTATATTCATCACTATTTGTTATACTATTTAACCTTGAAAATATATCTTCCACTTATACTTTTTCCCCATCTAAGCTCCATGTTTTAGCATCAGTTATTTTTACATCTACTATACTACCTAAATATTTATCATCTATTTTTACATTAACCAGTTTCATAGTATCTGTATATCCTTTTAAATAACCTTCTTTTTCACTATAATCTTCTAATAAAACTTTTACTACTTTTCCTACATACTTTTGATTGTTTAAATTTGCATACTTATTTACTAATTCATTTAATCTAGCAAGACGTTTTCTTTTTTCTTCTAAAGATACTTTGTCTTCCATTTTACTAGCAGGAGTTCCTTCTCTTTTTGAATAAATGAATGTATATGCTAAATCATATTTTAACTTTTTTACAATATCTAATGTTTCTTCAAATTCTTCTTCTGTTTCATTAGGAAAACCTACTATTATATCAGTACTTATACTAACATTTTTAATTTTTTCTTTTATTTTATTAAATAATGTTATATATTCTTCTTTTGTATATCTTCTTCCCATTTTTTTAAGTATATTGTTACTTCCAGATTGAATGGGTAAATGTATATATGGCATTATATTTTTGTATTTGCTTATTACTTCAATCATTTCATCAGTAAAATCCCATGGATGTGAAGTTACAAATCTTATTCTTTCAATATTTGTTTTAGCAACATCAGAAAGTAATTCTGCCATTCCATATTCTCCTTCTAAATCTTTTCCATAAGCATTTACATTTTGACCTAGTAATGTTACTTCTTTATATCCATCTTTTACTAAATCATTTATTTCTTTTAAAATATCTTCATGCCTTCTACTTCTTTGTCCTCCTCTTGTATATGGAACTATACAGTATGTGCAAAATTTATCACATCCATACATTATATTAACCCAAGCTTTATATTTTGAATCTCTTTTTACTGGAATATTTTCAATTACATCTCCCTCACAAGAAAAAACTTCTATTTCCTGATTATTTGTCTCAATTGCTTCTTTTAAATATAATGGTAATTTATGAATGTTATGTGTTCCAAATACAATATTTACCCATTTATATTTTTCTTTTAACATATTTGCAATTTCTTCTTCTTGAGCCATACAACCACATAATATAGTAATTATATTGTTATTTTGTTGTTTTAAATGTTTTATTCTTCCAAGCATTCCTTTTACTTTATTATGAGCATTCTCTCTAATTGCACATGTATTTAAAATAATAACATCACTTTTTTCCATATCATTACTTTTAGTATATCCCATTTTTTCCATAATTGCAGAGATGTTTTCACTATCATGAACATTCATCTGACAACCATATGTAATAATATGATACTTTTTATTTACACCTATTTGCATTACTTCTTCTGGTATAACAAAATCATCTTTTATAATTTTATAATTTTTTTTAGTTCTTTCTTTGGCTTTTTTTAAATCTGGTAAATTCATAGTTACTGCCTCTTTCTAATCATTTTTTTACTATTTAAATAATTATATTCACTTGTAAATTTTGCAATTTCTTTTTTCTTTTCATTTATATGTTTAACTATCTCATTTGTTTCTTCTTCTAATTCATAATATCTTTGATCACTAATATTTTTATTAAATACTTGTTCATATGTTAAATATTGGTTATATGTATCAGAAAATCTTCTAGCTGGTGATGTTGAATGTCCATATGCTTCATATCCTAGTCCTTGATGTCCTAAATTTTTTGTACTATAATATGCTCCTAAATATGCTTCTTTTAAAATACATAATAATTTTTTATATTCAGCTTGATCCATCGATTTAGATAAAGAAGATGTTACTAATCGATCTGCTTCTTTTATAACTTCCTCTTCGCCTTTTATTGTCATATTTCTAAAAATATGTATCAAAGAATTTTTAGAAAAATATCTAGCATTTCCACGATTTGTAAGTAACATTGCTTCTTGAACTATATTATCTGCAATTGAAACATCTGTAAACATACTATTATTATTAAAATTTGGATTAATTATATTTTCTATCTTACGATATTTTTCTTTAACACTATTTTTACTTTTTAATTTCATAGCAATAAGAGACATTACTTCAAGCATTTTCAATGTTTCTTTGTCTAAATTTTCTAATTTATTTACTTCTTTATATGATAATCTTTTATTTATTTTTATTATTCCTTTTATTATTTCTAAGCTATCTATATCTACATCATAATTTGTATCTACTAAAAATTTATATATTATTACATTTTTTATTGTATTTGGTAATAATGAACAATAATTATTTGCTATTTCATCTGGAAACATACTTATTGTATCATCACATAGATAAATTGTTTCTGAATTTTTCATAGCAAAATAATAATTTTGTGATTCATATTTTATATATGATGGTATGTCAATGATAGCTACATGTAATGTATAACTACCATTTTTATTTTGTTTTACATTTAATGCATCGTCTAAACATAATGCATCTTCGCCATCAATTGTTATAAAATTAGAATTATTTATTGTTCTTCCATATATATTTGTTTTGAATTCTTTTAACTCTTTTAGAAGTGTTTCATGTACTTTTGTACTTATATTAAATTTTTTACCTAAGCTACTTAAATTTATCAAATATAAATTTTGAAATCTAGCTATTAATTCTTGTACATGATGTTTATTTTTACAGAAATTTCTATTTAATAATTCTAAATAGCTTTCTTTTTCATTTCTTAATATTTTTTCTTCCTCACTTTCTAAAAAAGTTATTATTACTTCATAAAAATAATTTCTTTCATCTTCATCTTCTTTATTTAATGAGCAATAATAATCTATTATATTATAAAACAAATTTCTTCCATCTTCATCTTTTTTAGATAAAACGTTTTTATCATTTTTTAATAATATTTTAATTATATCAATATTTTTTTCTTCAAAAATTAAATACTTATAAAAATTATATAAATTATTATTATCATCATTTTCTTTTTTACATAATATTTGTCTATTTAAATCTATTAGTCTAAATTTTATAAATTTTATATCTCTATTATTTAAATTATTTTTATTTATTTCTTCTAATTTATAGTTTGCTTCCTTTACAGCATTTATTATTATTTTATAATTTTCTGGTTCTTGTTTAGAAATTATTAATTCAATATTCGTCATTATTCTATTTATATCTTCAAATGCTGCAGTTTTAATATTATTTAATAATACTACAAATATTTCTCTTAGTGTTTGTTTGTAATCTTCAAGTAATAAATTATCTATTTTTTTTAGATTATTTTCATTATCAGAAAGTAAAAGCGCTTCCAAATATTTATTCATTATTTTCTTCCACTTCACTTATTACTTTTAAAAATGCTTCACTTGGTATTTCTACTTTTCCTATTTGTTTCATTTTCTTCTTGCCTTCTTTCTGTTTATCTAAAAGTTTTCTTTTTCTTGTAATATCTCCTCCATAACACTTTGCTAATACATTTTTACGCATAGCTTTAATATCATTTCTTGCTATTACTTTGCTTCCTATTACTGCTTGAATTGGTACTTCAAACATTTGTCTAGGTATTAATTTTTTTAGATTATCTACTATTATTCTTGCTCTTTTATATGCAAAATCTTTATGTACTATTATTGATAATGCATCTACTATTTCACCATTTAATAATATATCCATTTTTACTAAATCACTGACTTTGTATCCTATTATTTCATAATCAAATGAAGCATATCCTTTTGTATATGATTTTAACTTATCAAAAAAATCATATACAATTTCTGAAAGTGGTAATTCATAATGAATATTTACTCTAGTTTTATCTATATAATCCATTTTTATATATGTACCTCTTTTATCTTGGCATAATTTCATTATTTCTCCTATATAAATTGATGGTACAAAGATATTAGTCTTTATATATGGTTCACTTATTTGTTTTATTTTTACTTTATCTGGCATTTTAATTGGATTATCTATATAAATTGTACTTCCATCAGTTAAATCTATTTTATAATTTACCGAAGGACTTGTTGCTATTATTTCTACTTTGTATTCTCTTTCTATTCTTTCTGATATTATTTCCATATGAAGTAATCCTAAAAATCCTACTCTAAATCCAAATCCTAAGGCTTTTGATGAATCCATTTCGATTGATAATGCTGAATCTGTTAATTTTAATTTTTCTAATGCTTCTTTTAAGGCTGGATATTTTGATGATTCTATTGGATATATTCCACAATATACCATTGGTTTTATTTGTTTGTATCCTGGTAATGCTTCAGTTATATTATCACTTTCTAATGTTATGGTATCTCCAACTTTAACGTCTTCAATACTTTTTATTGAAGCAGTTATAAATCCTACTTCTCCTGTTTCTATTTCTTCTGTTTTTTCTTCTTTTAAGGTATTATAAAATAATTCTACTACTTCATAATTATTATTTGATTTTAACATTTTTATTTTATCTTTATTTTTTATTTTTCCTGATACAATTTTAGCTAATATGACTACTCCACGGTATGAATCAAAATAGCTATCAAATATTAAGGCTCTTAATTTATTATCTGTATATTTTAAACTAGGTGATGGTACTTTTTCTATAATTGCTTCTACTAATTCTGGTATTCCCTGTCCTGTTTTTGCAGAAGTTAAAAGTATTTCATCTTCTTTAAAACCAAATGTCTCTATTAATTCTTTTTTTCTTGTTTCAATATCAGCATTTGGTAAATCTATTTTATTTATAACTGGTATAATCATTAAATCGTTTTCTAGTGCTAAATACACATTTGCAAGTGTTTGTGCTTCTATCCCTTGAGCTGCATCTACTATTAATATTGCCCCTTCACATGCAGCCAAGCTTCTGGATACTTCGTATGTAAAATCAACATGTCCTGGTGTGTCTATTAAATTTAATATATAACCATTATATTCTATTCTAACGGTATTTAGTTTAATAGTTATTCCTCTTTCTCTTTCAATATCCATATTATCTAGTATTTGCTCTTTTAAATTTCGTTTATCTACTACTTTTGTATATTCTAATATTCTATCTGCTAAAGTACTTTTTCCATGATCAATGTGAGCAATTATACTAAAATTTCTTATTTTATCTAATGTCATAATATCACTTGCTTTCTAAGAAAAATTATAACATAAAAAGTAAAAAAAAAGAAGAAGATTTATTCAAATAATTTATCTTCATCGCCTTCACAATATCCTCCCCCTATTTTTTCTCCTTCTATATACTCTTTTCCTACTACTGAGCATCCCATTTTTGTTATTGCATCTTGTAAATATCCCCCAAATATTTTTACTAATGCAATTGCTAATACTGTTATCAATGATAATATCAATACATACTCTACTAGTGTTTGTCCTTTATTATTTTTTAAAAGTTTCATTTTTATCACCTACGTTAATTTAATTATAAAATAAATATTTTTTTTAGTCAATAATTATACATACTTTTTTTCTTATTTTAATTTGATGTAATAAAAAAAAACCGTTAACATAATAACGATTATTTTCTTGATACGTATTTTCCATCTTTGGTAGATACTATTATATGTTCTCCTTGTTCAATAAATAGTGGTACTTTTACTAACATACCTGTTTCTACTATAGCATCTTTTGTAGCATTAGTAGCTGTATTTCCTTTAATTGCAGGTTCTGTTTGTGTTATTTCAAAATCTATTTTTTCTGGTAATTCTATTCCTAACATTTCATTTTCATAGAAAAATATTAGAACTTCTAATCCTTCTTTTAAAAATTTTGCTTCATTTTCAATTTGACTTTTATTAAGTTCTACTTGTTCATATGTTTCCATATTCATAAAACTGTATATATCTCCCGTTGAATATAAAAATTGCATCTTTCTTTTTTCAACATGGGCAGTTGGTATTTTTATTCCTGAATTAAATGTATATTCTGCAATTGAACCAGTTCTTAAATTTTTTAATTTTGCTTTTACTATTGCTGCACCTTTTCCTGGTTTTACATGTTGAAATTCTAATACTTGATATAAGTTACCTTCATAATTTATTGTTACACCAGTTTTAAAATCATTAACATTTATCATTTTTTCACGTCCTTATTATTTTTTTTCTTTGTGTACTGTTGTCTTACGACATTTATTACAGAATTTATTTAATTCTAAACGCTCTGTAGTATTTTTTTTATTTTTACTAACTGTATAGTTAGGAGTTTTGCATTCTTCACAAACTAGAGATACTAAAACTCTATTTTCATTTTTTTTAGCCATAATTTCCCTCCTTCAAAATGTCTATATAATTATAGCATACTTTCTTATTTTTGTAAAAATTTTTTTATTACTTGCATTGAAACTTTCTTTTTGACATATTTTTGTCTTAACTTACTTGACTATATTTTTATATTAGTATAATTTATGTTTATTTATTTTCAGATTGGTTATTTTGACTAAGTATTTTTACTCCTCCGTTAGCTTCAACAGTTTTTGTAGCTAATTCTTTAATTTCTTTGTAAGCTTTATCCATTTTTTCTTGTAAGTTTGCATTTAAAATATTTACTTTTTCTAATTCTTCTTTTAAAGAATCTATTTTATCATTTTGTCTATCAATAATACTCTGAAAATCTTTTTTAATTAATTCATTATTATATTTATATTCTTTTTCTAATTCATTTGTTGCATCTTTTTTACCTTTTTCGTATTCTTTATTCAATAAATTTGGAATTTCACTAACTTTTTTCTCTAAATCTTCTAAATATTTACTTTTTTCTTTAGCTTCATTTAATAATTTTTTAGTATCATCTTCCATTATTTTTAATGCTATTTCTCTACTTTTCTTTTCATCTTCCCAAGCATTATTAATTACTTCTCTTTCTCTTTTTATTTTATAATTATATTCTTCGTTTTCCCTTTCACGTTCTACTTTTAAATTATGGCTAGTAATTTCATATTCTTTAGTAAGTTCTTTAGTTTTTTTATTATATTCATTTTCTAATTCTTTTAATTCATTTTCTATTTTTATAGTTTCTGCTTTCTTTTTATTTTCTAATTCTTCTAAAAAGTCTTTACCTGCATTAATAACTAATGTTAAATTATTTAATTCATTTTCTATTCCATATAAGTTTTTTAATTTTTCTTCTTCTACATTAATAGCCATTTCTAAATCTTTGAACTTATTAATTAATTCTGATGAAAAAATATTTTGTTCAACATTTTTTTTAGATTCAGTTACTGCTACTTGAGCTTTTCTTACTTTTTCCTCTTCTTCAGGATTAGATTTCATTTTAGCACTATTTTTTTCTCTTAAAAGTGCTTCGTTTAAAGCGTCTAATATTTCTTGTTTAGTATTTTTTAATGTAATTTCTTCTTTTTTCATTATTTTACCTCCATTAAACATTTAATAAATACATTTTTACTTTAATTATATTTTTATTTGCTTTTATTAATAAAAATTAATTACTATTAATAAATAATTCTTTTACATTTTTAATAGGCATAAGTATTTCAATATTTGGTTCTATTTTAATTTCATACTCATTTTCAATTGGTAATAATTCTTCACCATCTATACACCAAGCTTTATCAAGGGGAGTATTAAATTTAATTTTTAAATTATTAGTCTTATGAAAATAAAAACCTGGTACTTTAGTTGCATCATACATTGTAACAAAATATAAACTTTTTATAATATCTAATTTTGTTGTCATATTACACATAAGAACTTCAAAATTATCATCATCTAATTTTACATCTTTATAAAAATTTTTAATACCTGCAATTCTGTTAGCCGAAGTTATGATAAAAAATGAATAAAGACCACGATTTTTTACACCATCTATTTCATAAGTAATATCATATAATTTAGTTTTATTATTAAAAGATTTTGCTCCCTCGGCCAAATAAGCCAAATAACCTATTTTCTTTTTTAAATCTCTTGAAGTTTCGTATGGAATATTCATAAATTTACCAAATCCTGCGGAATAAATAAATGGATTATTATTTATTAAGCAGATATCAATATTTTGTATCTTACCTTCTAAAGTAAGTTTTAAATTTGAAATAATATTTTTTCCATATCCAAACATAGTACCAATATCGTTAGTTGTACCAACAGGAATATGAGCAAGTAATAATCTTTTTTTTCTTTTTAAATTACCAGTCATTACTTCATTAAAAGTACCATCACCACCAATTGATATAACAAGATCAACTTCATCAAGATTTTCTACTATTTTAGATGCATGTTTTTTATATTCTGTCTGAAAGTTAATACATTCATACCCATAATTATTTAATATTTTTTCAAATTGTGGCATTATTTTTTCTCTAGGTATTTTTCCAGAATTTGGGTTATAAATAATAGCACATGTTTTCATGTATTTTCACCCCAAAACAATTGTATAATATAATTATTAAAAAATCAATTATTTTTCTATTATAAATTATTAATATAAAAAGATTAAATTAATATTAATCCATAAATCGAATTAATACTAATTATAATCTTCTTATTTTTATTAGCTAATTAGTTAAAAAAATCTGTAATTTTATCTTTAACAATTCCTAAGGCTTTTTTAGCACTAGTAATCATATTATCATAACCATCTTTAAATAAATCTTTATAACCAGGAATTTTTGATTCTACAAATGAATCTATATCAAAAACTATATTAAATATTTTTTCTTTTGCAGTAGAACTAAGATCTTTTAATGTATAATTACCAATTTTTTCCCCTTTAAAACAAAAGCCATATAATTTATCTAACGCTTCCATAATACTTTCTTTAGCATTTTCAAAAGTATCACTATTTAATTTATCTACTATTTTATCTTTTATTTTAGAAAAATAATTTATAACATCTTCTTCAGAATTAATATTTTCTTCACTTTCTAATAATGTATTATCATCTTTATTTTGAGTAATATTATTATTTTGATTATTATTACTACTACTATTTATACTACTATCTTCCACTTTATTATTAGTATCATTATTATCATTAGTATTACTAGTATTATTAGTTTCACTACTTGAATTATCATCATTAATATAATTATTCATCTCATTAATATTTATATTAATATTATCACCCTTTGTATCTTTTTGACATCCTGTTAGTAATAAAAATATAAATAATGTAACTATTATTTTTTTCATAATTCACCACCAACAGCTTATATTATATAACAAATATGAAAAAAATCAAGCATAAATTATCTTATTTGCTATATATAATATAAAAAACTACTAATCTATAATAGAAATCTATATAAAATATCTAATAGAAATCAAATTATTATTAATAGTTTATACATTAATATTTTCATTTTTTATACTTTTATAATTTGTTATTAATTCTTCTGTTTTATATATATAATCAAAAAACTTACTACACTTTATACTATTTTTATACTCATCTTCCTCTAATTCTAATTTATCAGGAAGAGCCATTAAAACAAATAATATTTTCCTTTCTTCATTAGTAAGAGGATATCTACTTTCATAATAATTAAAAAGTTCATAGAAATCAAAATCTAAATAATATTTTTTATATAATATTAATAAATCATAAATAGGCATATCTATTTTACTTTTATCCCAACTTATAAAATATGGTTTATCATTTTTTAAATAATGATCTAAAGACATATTATTATGTATATATACTACTCTTACTTTTCTTTTATCTTTTATAAGTTCATACCAAGATTCAAGTTCATTTTTACAAAAATTTATACTTTCATATATTTTATTAATATTTCTTGCTATTATATATCCAGAGGGAGACATATAAATATTTTTTTCAATTATTGATATTATATCATTATAATAATTAAATAAATAAGTTAGTTTATCATTTATCGTTTCATATAAATATTTATAATTATCAATATCAATCTCTTTATAAAACGTGGTCTTAGAATGAAGCATTGTAAGAAGAGTTATAATATCTAAAATTCTTTGTTCTACAGGCTCATCAATATCTTCTATATATTCATAGATACTATAATCATGATTTTTTTTTATTTTTTTAGGAAAATAATCAAAACTTCTAGAAAGTAAATAATTATATGTGCTATCTAAAGCTTTTTTATCTTTTTTAAGTACAAAACTTTCATCTTTATTTTTTATAATTCTGGCACTTTTTTTTATTGTAATTTTATCAAAATCAATGTTATCATCATCAAGTATTTGTCTTATATTATTGTCCATTATTAGTAGGTATAATTATTTTGTCATATGGTTTAATATTTTCAATATTATTATAATTTTCTAAATCTTCTTTTGTAATTTTATATTTATCTAATATTTTATCGATAGTATCACCTTCTTTAACAATATAAACATAATAAGTTGAATATGTTTCATTATCATTTATATTATCAAAAATATTTGTATTAACATTTATATTATTATTTATATTTTCCTCTTTAATATTATTATCTGTATTAACATTATTAGTATCAAAATTCATATTTTTAACTTCTTCCTGCTTTTCTAAAATATTCAAGTTTTCCATGGGTATATTCCTTTCATTTTCTTTTAATTTTTCATGCTCTTCTTGTAATTTATCTACTTCTTCATTTACTTCATCATTTACTTCTTCATCTTTAGAATCTGTTTCAGGATTTGTTTCTTCCACTAAAAAAGTAGAATCTTTATAATTTTCTTCTTCCTTTAATAATTTTTCTTTATCATCATCTCTAGTAAGTGCTTCTTCTAAAACAGGATTTACTTCAATTACCTTTGGTTTATCTTGCTTTTCTTCGGCTTCAATTAAAAGATCAATATTTACTTTCAATATTTCATTATTTAATATTTCGTAATAAAAATTATCAATATCTATTTTTATACTATCTTTATCATAATTAGAATTTAAGGCAATATCAAATGGTAAATTAAAATCAAATTTTTCTCTATTTATACTACCTTCGGTCATTTTATAATCGCCACTAATTAAAAATTTACCACTAATTAAATCTTCTTCTTTGTCATTTATTTGATGTTCTAATGATATTGATGTTAGTTCACATACTTTTGTTTTAAATGTTAATTCTTTTTTAAATGTTATTATTTTTTTCATATAATCTTTCCTTTCTGGTAAATTATATGTCTTTATGATAAATTTATTACTAATAATAAACTTTTATGTTGAATATTTTGCAACATTATAAATATTAAAAATATGTTAAAATAGTTAAAAAGGAAAAATAACTTACCTATATTTATGGTAAGTTTGGAATTTTAAATTATTTAGTTTTAGGAGTATATTCTAAAATATCTGATATTTTACAATCTAATACATAACACATCTTTGCCACTACATCTAAATCAATTCTAGTAAGTGGAGCATTTGTGTAATATGATTTAATTGTTCCATGTTTTAATTCAGTCAATTTACTCATTTGATATACTGAAATATTTTTGGAATCCATCATAGATTTTAAAGTTATATTAATTTTTCCATAATCTTTAAGTTCAGTTATTCCTCTTACTTTCATTTTCTGTGTTACCTCCGTTTTTATTGTAACACGAATACTTCTTCAAAAATATACCTTTACAAAGGTAGCATTTCAAGGTATTATATTATATATCTATTAAGGAGGAAATTTATGCAAACTGAAGATATTGTAAATGACATTACTGACAAGATTATTAATTTTAAGAATGAAAAAAAATATAATTGGAGTAAAGTTCAAGAAATATTTTTAAAAGAAGTTGAAGATAAAATTCTTGTCAAAGTCGTTAAAGAAATAACTAGACGTGGTTATTCAATTGAAGATGAACCATTTCATTTAGTTAAATTTTAATTTTTCAGTACTACAGAAAGTCTTTTTATGACTTTCTTTTCTATTCTAGAAATATATGATTGACTTATTCCTAGTTTATCTGCGACTTCTTTTTGAGTAAGTTCTTCTTTTCCATTTAAACCATATCTTAATTCTATTATTTCTCTATCTCTTTTATTTAATTTTGATACTTCTTCTTTTAATAATCTTTTATCTAACTGATCTTCTAATGGCTTTGTAACAATATCATTTTCTGTACCTAAGACATCTTCTAAATGTAATTCATTACCATCACTATCAAAAGAAAGACTATCTTCAAATGATATTTCAGTCTTTTTTCTTTTAGTTTTTCTTAAATACATTAATATTTCATTATCTATACATCTACTTGCATATGTTGCTAATTTTATATTTTTATCTAATTTATAAGTATTTACTCCTTTTATTAAACCAATTGTTCCTATTGATACTAAATCTTCTAAATCTACTTTAGTATTTTCATATTTTTTAGCTAAAAATACTACTAATCTTAAATTATGTTCAATTAATTTATTTCTAGCATTATTATCACCATTTTCTAAAAATTGTTCAACGTATTTTATTTCTTCTTCTTTACTTAATGGTTCTGGTAAAATATCACTACTTCCTACATAAAAAACATTATTAAATCTTCTTAGTATACTTCTTATTATTCTAATTAATCTTCTCATATTATTGTCCTTTCCATAAGTGCTGAATGTAATATACAATCTACTCCCTCAATATTTATTTTTTCTTCACTTATTCCTATTAAAAAATCTTTCTTTATTCCTACTTTATCTATATATATTTTATCTGCGACTAAACATTTTAATAGACCATGATTATTTAAACTATCGTATGGGACTAATAATATTTTTTGATAGTCTATTTTTATTTTATCTTTATTAACTAGTATTATTGGTCTATTTTTATATGGATCTTTTAGATGATTTCCTGTATCTAAATATCCAGTTAATTCTAATTTATTTTGATCTTTTAAATAAATATCTATATTATAATAATTGTTATAATTGTTTTTTATATGTTTTATTTCTTTTATATAAATAAAAATTATAAGAGGTGAAAATATTAATAATAATAAAAAATTAAAGTAAATATTGTTTGATATTATTTCTAATTTTGGATACTTAGATATTATTTCAATACTAATTAGATAAATTCCTCCACCTAATGTAATACTTAAGGTATATAAGTAAAAAACATTTTTTAAAGTATATTTTAAACTATGATATCCTGTACAAATTATTACCATTAATGTTGATACTATAATTTTTATTATGAATAATTCTATACTTCCAACTTCATAAAAATTGCATATCGATGTAATCATTCCTAATGATGAAGATGCTAATAACTTTTTTAGTGTTGTTTGTCTTCTCAAAAGAAGGCATAATCCAAATAAAAGAATAAAATCTATTATTAAATTTAATAATAAGACTGCTTCAATATATACTTTCATTTTATATCACCAATTAAATTATAAAAAAAATATGGCAAAAATTTTGTCATATTTATATTAAGCCATATTAATTTTATATGAATCTTCTAGTGAAAATTCGACATTTTCTTCAATCCAATTTTTTCTTGGTTCTACGGCATCACCCATTAATACTGACACTCTTTTTTCAGCAAGAGCTATATCATCAATACTAACTTTTACCATGTTTCTTCTTTCTGGATCCATTGTTGTTTCCCAAAGTTGTATAGCATTCATTTCTCCTAATCCTTTATATCTTTGGACTTTATAATTACTTTTTCCTTTGGTTAAATTTTTTAACTCTTCATTTGACCATAAATAATGTTCTTTATTTCCTATAGTAAGCTTATAAAGTGGTGGCATTGCTATATATAGATGTCCTTCTTCAATAAGTGGCTTCATATAGCGATAAAAAAATGTTAACAATAGACATTGTATATGGGCACCATCATCATCAGCATCTGTCATAATTATTACTTTTCCATAACATATATCTTTTATATTGAAATTACTTCCATATCCTGCGCCAATAGTATGAATAAGAGTATTTATTTCTTCATTTTTGAATATTTCTTCTAGTCTTGCTTTTTCTGTGTTTAATACTTTTCCTCTTAGTGGTAATATTGCTTGAGTTCTTCGGTCTCTTCCTTGTTTAGCTGATCCTCCTGCTGAATCTCCTTCAACTATGAATAGCTCTTTAGCCATTTTATCTTTTGTTTGAGCAGGTGTAAGTTTAGCACTTAACATTTTTTCTATTTTTTTGCTATCTTTTCCTTTTCTGGATTCTTCTCTTGCCTTTCTTGCTGCTTCTCTTGCTTCTTTTCCTTTTAAAGCTTTGCTTACTATTATTGTTGCTATTTGTTTATTTTCTTCAAGAAAAAATTTTAATTTTTCTGTTGTTATTGCTTCAACAACACTTCTTGCTATTGGTGTACCTAATTTTGATTTTGTTTGACCTTCAAATTGTAAAATATCTTCTGGTATTTGAACACTTATTATAGCAGTAAGTCCTTCTCTTACATCGCTTCCTTCAAAAGCTTTATCTTTACTTTTTACAAAGTTATTTTCTTTTGCATAATCATTTAATACTTTTGTAATTGCAGTTTTAAACCCAACTTCATGAGTACCTCCATCACTTGTTTTAACGTTATTGACAAAAGATAAAATATTTTCGGCATAACCATCTGTATATTGAAGGGCAACAGAAACATTTATTTTTTCTTTAACGCTTGAAAAACATAAAACATTATGTACTGGTGTTTTTCCTTCGTTTAAATATTCACAAAAAGATTTTAATCCATTTTCGTATAGATATTTTTCATTTCTGCCATCAAATTCATTTTCTATTTCTATTGTTAATCCATCAATTAAAAATGCACATTCTTGCATTCTTTCACAAATTGTTGAAAAGCTAAATGTTGTTATAGGAAAAATCTCAGAATCAGGCATAAACCTTACGGTTGTACCAGTTTTATTAGTTGATGATATTTCTTTTAATGGTATTGCTACTTTTCCACCTTTTTCAAATTTTATATAATACTCTTTACCATTTCTTCTAGTTGTAACTTCCATATATGAACTTAAGGCATTAACTACTGATGCTCCAACTCCATGTAATCCTCCACTTACTTTGTATCCACCTTCAGTAAACTTTCCACCTGCATGAAGTACTGTATAAATTACTTCTGGTGTTGACTTT
>CANPWS010000005.1 GCA_947584955.1 uncultured Bacilli bacterium
TATGGTTTTAAAGGAAATGGAACAAGCTATAATAATAAAACAGGAGAATTAGAAGGTGATGATAATAATATAGATACTCATTTAATACGTAATATGGAGTGGGGAGCAGTAGCATACTTAACTCAAAGTAAATATGGAAGATGCAGTAATGGAGAGTGTAGTAGCGTTGGAGTTAATACAACATATAAAACAGGACAAGGTGAATCAACCACAAAAAATAAATATGGAGTATATGACACAAGTGGAGGAATATGGAATGTTACAACTGGAGTAATGATAAATGGTGAAGGTAATTATAATTCATTAAATACAGATTTTACTAATGAACTCTTAGCAAATTCTAAATATTTTGATAGATATTCATATGGAAGTGCAATTGCAAATGCTAGTGCTTATAAAAGAGGAAAATTAGGAGATGCAACAAAAGAAATATTAAAAGAAACTCATGATGGTGGTGCTTGGTATGGAGAAAGAAGTAACTTTGTTGGTAGCGATTTTTCTCATAGTTTAAATGATGTATATTTTTTCTACAGAGGAGGACTCGGAATGGAAAGTTATAAAATGGGTGTAAATTCTTTTGCAACAAATGTTGGCTCATCTCTTCATAATTCCCGCTCATCACTTATTGTCTATTAAAAAGATAAAGCTATGGTGAAATAAAATAATCTCATTATAGCTTTTTTATTTAATAAAAGTTATTAAAAAAATTATAAAAAAATTATATAAAAATTAAAACTTAAATTATGATGTTGATTTCGCTTTTTCTTTATAGTATAATAAAAATTATCAAAAAAAGACGTGAAATTTTAATAAGAGGTAGTTTATGAAAGTAAAATATAATTTATTACATAAAGATATTAATTCAAATGCTAGATATGGAACACTAGAAACAAATTATGGAACATATGAAATGCCAATGTTTATGCCAGTTGGTACACAGGCAACAGTAAAAACATTATCAAAAGAAGAGTTAAAAAATATAAATTCAGGAATAATTTTATCAAATACATACCATTTATGGTTAAGACCAGGAGAAGATGTAATAGAAAAAGCTGGAGGACTTCATAAATTTATGAATTGGGATGGACCTATTCTTACAGATTGTGGTGGATTTCAAGTCTTTTCCCTAGCTAAGAAAAAAGATATTACGGAAGAAGGGGTATGGTTTAATAGTCATATAGATGGAAAAAGAATATTTTTAACTCCAGAAAAGTCAATAGAAATTCAAAATAAATTAGATAGTGATATAGCAATGAGTTTTGATGAATGTCCCCCTTATCCTTCTAGTTATCAATACATGAAAAATAGTGTTGAAAGAACAATAAGATGGGCAGAAAGATGTAAAAAAGTTCATAACAATGAAAGACAAAGTTTATTTGGAATAGTTCAAGGTGGAGAATTTGAAGACTTAAGAGCATATAGTGCTCAAAAAACAGTTGAAATGAATTTTGATGGATATGCAATAGGAGGAACTTCAGTAGGAGAAAGCAAAGAGACAATGCATAAAATGATTGAATATGCAATTCGATATTTACCTGAAAATAAACCTAGATATTTAATGGGAGTAGGAGAACCTACGGATATTTTTGAAGGTGTTGAACGAGGAATTGATATGTTTGACTGCGTATTACCAACTAGATTAGCAAGACATGCCCATGCATTTACTAATAGTGGAAAGATAAATTTAAAAAATGCTAAATATAAAGAAGACTTTACTAGTGTAGATTCAGAATGTGATTGCTATACATGCAAAAATTATACTAAAGCTTATATCAGACATCTTTTAGTAGCCGAAGAAAGCTTAGGACAAAGATTACTTTCAATTCATAATCTTAGATTTTTGATAAAAATAATGGAAAATATAAGAGAAAGTATAAAAACTGATAGATTTTTAGAATATAAAAAAGAATTTATTACTAAATATACACAAAATAAGAAATAGTTATTAATTATTAGGGAGGTTTTAATATGACATTAGAAGAAGCAAATGAAATTGCAGTAATATTTGAATTACAATTTGCTGAGGATGATATTTTGGAAATGATTCCAATAGAAATAGTAGAAGGATATTATAATGAAGATGATGAAAGGTTTGTAGATATTAATTTGTACACATATTCACATGTAATAAAAGGTGAAGATGGTAGAGCTTATGCCTTTAGAGCTTCAAAAGAAGATTTAATGGAAGAATATAAAGATAAAAGCCTAGAAGAAATTAAAAAAGATTATTTTAATAGTTTTTTAAATAATCGTTATTGCTTAGGAACAAATAAAGATGGCGATTTAACAATGCTTGTTTTTAAAGGAGAAAATACTACACCAAATTTAGTATTTGTTAAAGATAGTGCAGAATTATTAATGCTATTTATAAACGATAGTAGTTTAAAAGAATTATTTCTTTTATCAAATGATGAAAATGAAGAAAACGAAAAAGTAAATATAAATCCACATTATCTATATAATGAAATAAAAAAGACAGTAATAGGACAAGATGATGCTATTAAAAATATTGTAACAACAATTTGGAAAAATATAGAAAGTAACCATGCTAGTAATATGCTTTTAATAGGTCCTAGTGGGGTAGGTAAAACAGAAATATTTAGATGTTTATCTAAAATCCTTAATGTTCCACTTCTTATGAGTACTGCAACAGGTAGATCACAAGCTGGTTATGTCGGTACAGGTACAGAAGAAATTTTAACAAGTTTATTATCAATTACTAATGGTGATGTAGAAAAAGCAGAGCATGCAATAGTATTTATTGATGAATTTGATAAAATAGCATATAAAACTTCTGAATCAGGTAAAATATCTACTGAGGGAGTACAAAGAGAATTTTTAAAAATAATTGAAGATGGAAATTTCACTGTCGAATATAAAAAAGATGGAAATAGTGTTGAAAAAACTATAAATACTTCTAATATAACTTTTGTTGGAGCAGGAGCTTTTGAAGGATTATTAAAAGTAAATAAGAAAAAACAAATTGGTTTTGATAATGATATTTATGATAAAGAAATAGATAAGAGTAATATAAATGGTGATGATTTAATTAAATATGGTTTAATTAAAGAATTAGTAGGAAGAATTACTGCGGGAGGAATAATTAGATTAAATGATTTAAGTTTAGAAGATATGAAAAATATAATTAAATCATCATTAAAAAGTGAATATTTATTTTATAAAGAATTCTTCTCAAAAAAAGAAATATTATTAAAAGTAATAAATGAAGAAGAAGTAATTGAACAAATAGCTAAAAAAGCATTAGCAAGTAATGTTGGAGCAAGAGCAATTGAAGCTATAGTTATAAAAATGTTTAATGAGATACTTTTTGAAATATCTAATCCAGAATATAATTATAATTATTTGGAAATAACACCTGAGACAGTTAATAATTCTAAAAAATATATTTTAAAGAAAAAAGAAAAAGAACAAAATTAAATATAAATAAAGTGAGTAAGTTATATTAATTACTCATTTTATTTATATCGTTTAAATAATAAATTGGTAAATAAAAAAATTACAAAAAATATAAAAAGTTAAAAATTTCCTATAATAAATATAGTAAAATAATATAAAAAATATTGTATTTTTATTTAAACTATGATAAAATTAACTTAAGATTGAAGATAGGAGAGGTATTATATGGCATTAAAGAGCAAGATTAAGAAAATGATAACTGATGAAGTAGAAGAAAATGAAGAAGAATACTATAATGCTGATAATGTTACTTTGCCATCAAATGGGAAAATGATTCTTTTAGAACCACGTGCTTTTTCAGAAAGCCAGCAAATTGCAGACCATTTAAAAAAACGTAATACTGTAGTAGTAAATATGAAAAGGGTTACTCCTGATCAAGCTAAAAGAATAGTAGACTTTTTAAGTGGAACTGTATATGCAATAGGGGGAGATTTACAAAAAATTGGTGGTGGAATTTTCTTATGTACTCCAAAGAATGTAAATGTTGAAGGAAGCATCTCAGATGATGACACTAAAAGCAAGAAAAAAGAAGATTTAGAACTTGAATGGTAGTTAAAAGAGGTGGCTTTATGAAAAGATTTAGTATCAAAGAAAGTGGATATGATATTGATGAAGTAAATCGTTTTGTTGATATTGTCATAAAGAAATTAGAATCTCTTAATAACGAAAATGAATCATACAAAAAAAAATTAGAAGATTTAGAAAAAAATCAAAAACAAAATGAAGTCATTGAAGAAAAATTATCTAAAGCAATACTTGCCGCGGAAGAAGCTGCAGATAAAATGAAAAAATTAGCAAGAGCAGAAAGCAAAATGATGATTGAAGACGCCAAAAGAAATGCAAATGCCATTATCCATGAAGCTTTATTAGAAGCAGAAAAAACAGAAAATGAAGCAATCATGTTAAGAAAAAATATAACAGTATACAAAAATAGAGTAACATCTTTGTTAAAAGCACAATTAGAAATTGCTGATGAGTTAGATAGTATAGAACTTAAATAGTTGACATAACTATTTTTTTTCTTTATAATTTCTTTGAAAGGAAAGAATATAATGAATAAAATGATACTCATAAAATATGGTGAATTAACAACTAAAAAAGCTAATCGTAATTTATTTATAAAT
Source organism: uncultured Bacilli bacterium (assembly GCA_947584955.1). Next base: position 4,602 of record CANPWS010000005.1, read on the forward strand.
TATTTATATAAAGATATATGTGAAAAATTACAAAATTTTAACATAAAAATTATTAAAAATAGAGTAAGAATGTATATTGAAACAGATGATGATATAGAAAAAATTGTAGATATCTTAAAAAAAATATTTGGTATTCACAGTATAGTAATAGCAACAAAAGTAGATACTAATATTGATAGTATTAAAGATAAAGTTTTAGAAATAATAAAAGAAGAAAACTTTAAAACATTTAAAGTAGAAACAAAAAGAAGTAATAAAAATTTTCCTATAAATAGTATGGAATTTAATAATATTATAGGTAGTTTAATTTTAAAAAATAAAGAAAATATTAAAGTAGATGTTCATAATCCAGAATATCTTTTAAAAATTGAAATTAGAGAAACATATTCTTATATCTATTTTAAAGAAATTGAAGGAGCTCATGGTTATCCACTTGGAGTTATGGGAAGTGGATTATTAATGCTATCTGGTGGAATAGATAGTCCTGTGGCAGCATATCTTGCTATGAAAAGAGGAATAAAAATAGAATGTATTTATTTTGAATCTCCACCACATACTAGTATTGAAGCAAAAAATAAAGTTAAAAAATTAGTTAAAATTTTATCAAATTATCAAAATGGAATAAAATTAAATGTTGTAAAATTTACTAATATTCAAGAAGAAATTTATAAAAATATTGATCCAACATATATGATAACCATTATGCGAAGAATGATGTATAGAATAAGTACAGAAATTATGAAAAAAAATAATTTACTTACATTAATAAATGGTGAAAGTGTTGGTCAAGTAGCAAGTCAGACATTAACTAGTATGAATGTAATTAATAATGTTACTAATGTTCCTGTATTAAGACCAGTTTGCTGTCTTGATAAATTAGAAATTATTAATATAGCTAAAAAAATAGGCACATATGATACATCAATTTTACCATATGAAGACTGCTGTACAATTTTTTTACCAAAACATCCTGTAATTAATCCATCTTTAGAAAAAGCAATAGAATATGAACAAAAAATTGATTATGAAGCACTTATTAATGATGCCGTTAATAATATTGAAATAATAAAGATAAATAATAATTATGAAGAATTTGATTTATAGTAAAAATTACCAATAAAAAAATAGTATTAAAATAACTAAATTTCACAACCTATTAGTGTAGGAGGTGAAAGTAATGAATAACAGTTCAAACAAATTAGTAGTTCCTGGTTCAAAACAAGCTATCGAAAGAATGAAATATGAAATAGCTAACGAATTTGGTGTTAACTTAGGACCAGATGCTACTTCAAGAGCTAACGGATCAGTTGGTGGAGAAATCACTAAAAGATTAGTTAAATTAGGACAAAATCAATTAAGTGGAAACTATAATACACAATCTAAGTAATAATTCAAGAATAACTTTAAAGAGTTATTCTTTTCTCTATATAAATATAAAAAAATATTAGAACATATTTCCTAATATTCCATATGAAATAATACTCATAATAATACCTGCGATTAAGACACCAAGGGCAATAGTTAAAAAAGATTTTTTCTTATCTAAATTAAGTAATACTGAAAGTAAAGCTCCTGTCCAAGCCCCTGTCCCAGGAAGAGGAATACCTACAAATAATAAAAGACCTAAATAACCATAAGTATTAATTTGATCACTCTTTTTTATAACTTTTTTTTCAATTTTAGTAACTAATTTTTTAGTAGGTTTCCATTTTTTTAATAATTCAAAAATTTTATCTATTAAAAGAAGTATAAAAGGAATAGGTAAAATATTAGCAATATAACAAATTATAAAAGCCTTTGTAAAATTAATACCAAGAAGACTAGCAGCAATTAAACCACCACGTAGTTCTATAATAGGCATCATAGAAATTATAAATACTAAAATATTTTTATTTATACCTCCAAATAATTCTATAAAAAAATTAACTAATGATTCTGTCATATTTTCTAACCTCACTTAATTAATTATAATATGTAAGATTATATAAGTCAAATGTTATTGCTTTTTAAAATTATTTATTGTATAATTTTTAAGGAGGAAATATTGAATAATATTATAAATAATACTTTAAATAAAATTAATATAAAAAGAGTATTATTAAGTATATTTACATTAATACCATTATCATTAGGTAATTATTTTATGATAATACCTTTGATAGAAAATATAATTATTATTTATTTAGAAATAAGAAATAAAAAAATAATAAAAGATAATAAAAAAATAGAATTATTATCATTAATTACAGATATTTTAGGAGTTATTTCTTCATTTAATTCTTATTTACTATTACTTTTTTTACCAAGTTTATATATTGAGATTAAAAATAATATAGAAAAAATACAAAAATATTGTAATGTAGAAAAAAATAATTCTAGAGAAAATATAACAGTATCATTAAATAATAAATCCACTAAAAAAATAAATTACAGTAAATATAATTATAAGATAATATATAAAAATAATAATAAAATTAAAAATAATAAAGTACTTGTTAGAAAAAAAGAATATAAATAAAAGAAAGGTTTTAGATATTTATGTTAGATATTAAATTTGTAAGAGAGAATAAAGAAAAAGTCAAAGAAAATATTAAAAAAAAATTTCAAGATGAAAAACTTCCTTTGGTAGATGAAGTAATAGAATTAGATAAAAAAATAAGAGAGCTTAAGCAAAATGGAGATAATTTAAGACAAGAAAGAAATGAAACTAGTTCACAAATAGGTTTACTAATGAGAGAAAAGAAGATAGAGGATGCTAATAGTAAAAAAGAAAGAGTTGTAAAAATAAATGAAGAACTAGTAGAAATAGAAAAAGAAGAAAATGAATTATCAGAAAAGTTAAAAGAGAAAATGATGGTAATACCTCAAATAATTGATGATAGTGTACCTATTGGTAAAGATGATAGTGAAAATGTAGAAATTGAAAAATTTGGTGAGCCATTTGTTCCTGATTATGAAATACCTTATCATTCTGATATTTGTGAATCATTTAATGGTCTAGATAAAGAAAGTGCAGGTAGAACTAGTGGTAATGGTTTTTATTATCTAATTGGAGATATTGCAAGGTTACATGAAGCTGTAATTGCTTATGCAAGAGACTTTATGATAAATAAAGGTTTTACTTATTGTATTCCACCATTTATGATAAGAAGTGATGTTGTTACAGGAGTTATGTCATTTACTGAAATGGAAAATATGATGTATAAAATTGAAGGTGAAGATTTATATTTAATAGGTACATCAGAACATTCAATGATAGGTAAATTTAAAGGACAACTTATTGATGAAAAAGAATTACCAATAGCAATGACATCATATTCTCCTTGTTTTAGAAAAGAAGTTGGAGCACATGGTTTAGAAGAAAGAGGACTTTATCGTGTTCATCAATTTGAGAAACAAGAAATGGTTGTACTTTGTAAACCAGAAGATGCCATGGATTGGTATAATAAAATGTGGAGTTATACTGTAGAGTTTTTCAGAAGTATGGATGTTTCTGTAAGAACTTTAGAATGTTGTAGTGGAGATTTAGCAGATTTAAAAGTTAAATCTTGTGATGTTGAAGCATGGAGTCCAAGACAGAAAAAATATTTTGAAGTTGGATCTTGTTCTACACTAGGAGATGCTCAAGCTAGAAGATTAGGAATAAGAATGAAAACGGAAAATGGAAATCAATTTGTTGCCACATTAAATAATACCGTAGTAGCATCCCCAAGAGGATTAATAGCTATAATAGAAAGTAATTATCAAAAAGATGGTTCAATACTTATTCCAGAAGTTTTAAGGCCTTATATGGGCGGAATGACAAAAATAGAAAAGAAGTAGATAATAGTTCTTTAGAAAATTTTTAAAGAGTCTATGTACTTCTTTTTCTTTAGCTATATCATTTATATTTTTAATGAGTTAGATTATACTTAAAGCTAGTCTTCAATAAAAAAGTTTTTCCAATTAAACCAAAAAATTTAATTATTAATAATTTTAAAGATAAATTATATTAATAAAAAAGTAATAATTAGAAATTTATGGTATAATAATTAGAAGAAAAAAGCTATAGAAATGGAGAAAGGTATGAAAAAAATTATATTAAAAGTTGATGGAATGACTTGCTCAGCATGTTCTAATCATGTTGAAAAATATTTAAATAAACAAAAAGGTGTTATAGATGCATCAGTTAATTTAGTACTAGGTCAAGCTTTTATCCATTATGAAGATGATATAGATATTGAAACACTTGGTAAATATATTAATAATTCTGGATATAAATATGCAGGAATTTATAATGAAAACGAAGAAAATAAAAAAGATAATAGTAAAATATATTTAATTATCTTAAGTATATTAATTATTCTTATTATGTATATATCAATGTCTCATATGTTAAATCTTCCTGTTATATCATTTTTAGATATGATGAAATATCCAGTTAATTATGCTATATCTTTATGCCTTTTTTCTATTATTTATATAATATATGGTAAAGATATAATTATAAAGGGAATAAAAAATCTAATTCATAAGTCTCCAAATATGGATACTTTAATAGCTATGGGAGTATTAGTAAGTTTTATATATAGCTTTATTAATACAATTTTAATAATATTAGGTCATCATAAATTAGTAGAAAGTTTATATTTTGAATCTGTATGTATGATAATTTTATTTATTAAAATAGGAAGATATATAGATAAAAATAGTAAAGAAAAAACAAAAGAAGTTATAAAAAAACTGGTTGTAGTAACTCCAGAATCTGCATTATTAAAAGAAAAAAAATTAGAAAAAGAAATAACAATAGATGAAGTAAAAGTAGGGGATATATTAATTGTAAAGCCTGGAATGAAAGTAGCAGTAGATGGAGAAATAATAAAAGGTACTTCTCATTTTGATGAATCATTTATAACTGGTGAGTCTAAGCCTGTTAAAAAAGTAAAAGGTCAAAAATTAGTCGCAGGATCTATAAATTATGATGGAGTAGTAGAATATAAAGCAGAAAAAATAGGACCTAAATCTACAATATCTGAAATGGTACATTTAGTATTAGAAGCAAGTAATTCTAAAATGCCAATTTCAACAGTGACGGATAAGGTAAGTTCTTATTTTGTACCAATTATAATAATAATTGCCTTATTAACATTTATCATTTATTTATTTTTAGGAACACCTTTAAATGATTCACTTGTACATATGGTTACTGTTTTAGTAGTAGCATGTCCTTGTTCTTTAGGTTTAGCAACACCCCTTGCTATTGTAGTTTCGATAGGCACTGCAGTTAAAAATGGAATACTAATAAAATCAAGTGAAACACTTGAAATAGCCTCTCATATAGATACAGTAGTATTTGATAAAACGGGTACATTAACTTATGGAAAATTAAGTATTAGTAAATTTAATAATTACTCAGAATACAGTGATGAAGAAGTTTTAAATATTGTTAGTAATATTGAAAAAAATTCTACACATCCAATATCTAAAGCATTTAATGATTATAAAGTTAAAGATTTAAAAGTAACAGATTATAAAGAAATATCAGGATTAGGAATAAGTGCAAAAGTAAATAATAAAGTATATTATTTAGGAAATAGTAAGATTTTAAAAGATATTGATAATAATTATAAAGATGAAGAAGAAAAATTATCAAAAAAAGGAAATAGTATTATTTATGTAGTTGAAGAAAAAAAGATAATTGGTTTAATTAGTGTAAAAGATATTATCAGAAAAGAATCTAAAATGACAATAAGAAAATTAAAAGAACTTGGTTATGAAGTTATTATGCTTACTGGTGATAATGAAATTACTTCAAATATTATTGGAAAAGAATTAGAAATTGATAATATTATTTCTAATGTTATGCCACGAGATAAAACAGAATATATAAAAAAATTAAAAGAAAATGGTAAAAAAATAATTATGGTTGGTGATGGAATTAATGATGCTCCTTCACTTACTACTGCTGATATAGGTATAAGTTTTAAAAGTAGTACTGATATTGCAACAAGTTCTGCTAGTGTAATAATTACAAATGATAGACTTGATAGAATATTAACCTTTTTAACAATTGGTAAAAGAACACTTATAAATATAAAACAAAACTTATTTTGGGCATTTTTCTATAATGGATTAATGATTCCTATAGCTATAGGTTTATTTAAAATAAAAATTAATCCTATGATTGCAAGTGGTGCCATGATGTTATCTAGTTTATGTGTAGTATTTAATGCGTTAAGACTAAAAAAATTAAAAAATCATTAAAAAAACATTTGAAAAAAATTAAGAAAAATAGTATAATTAGTAAGTCTGATCCAGCAATATAAACAATATATAGTGCGTAAAAACAAGACAATTGTTTTAACACACTATATTTTTTTTGACTCTATAGATTAGACAAATTATTATAAAAATAAAGGAGGAAAAGATGAAAAACGAAGAAAATAACAAATTTTTAGGAAATGAAAAAATATCTAAATTACTTTTTAAGTTTTCTATACCTTGTATTTTATCATTACTTATTAGTTCTTTATATAATATAGTAGATCAAATTTTTATTGGTAATAGTAACTTAGAGTATTTAGGTAATGCAGCGACAGGGGTCGTTTATCCAATTACAATTATTGCAGTAGCATTTGCTTGGTGTTTTGGTGATGGTGCAGCAGCATATTTATCTTTATGCCAAGGTAGAGGAGAGGATAAAAATGCTCATAAAGCAATTGGTAATAGTATATTAGTAACTTTTATTATAAGTATTTTATTCTTAATATTAGGTTTAATATTTAAAGATAAACTTTTATATTTATTTGGAGCAAGTGATAAAAGTATTAATTTAGCAAGAGATTATTATGTTATTATTCTTTATGCAATACCTATCTATATGCTTGGAAATAGTATGAATGCTGTTATTAGAGCAGATGGATCACCAAAGTTTTCAATGGCTGCGACTGCCATTGGAGCAATTATTAATATTATATTGGACCCTATATTTATATTTGGTTTTAAGTGGGGAATAAAAGGTGCAGCTCTTGCTACTATTATAGGTCAAATCGCTACTTTGATTGTTTCTATTATTTACTATACAAAATCTAAAACTTTTAAATTATGTATAGATAGTTTTAAAATTAATTTTCATATATTTAAAAATGTTATAAATTTAGGTATTTCAACTTTTATAACTCAAATGAGTATTGTTATTATTTCACTTGTTTGTAATATAATGTTAGCTAAATATGGACTAGTTAGTAAATATGGTGCAGATATACCTATTGCTGTTATAGGAATAACAATGAAAGTATTTTCAATTGTAATTAATATTATCGTTGGTATAATTTTAGGAGCACAACCAATTTTAGGATATAATTATGGTGCTAAAAATATTAAAAGAGTAAAAGAAACATTTAAAAAAGTTCTATTTTCTTCAATTATTGTAGGAATTATATCAACTTTAATTTTTGAATTGTGTCCTACAGTTATTATCAGTATTTTTGGAACTAATGAACAGTTATATATGGAATTTGCTATATTAACATTTAGAATATTTTTAATATTTGTAACATTAACATGTTTAATAAAATTAAGTTCTATATTTTTTCAGGCTGTGGGAGAGCCAATAAAAGCAATTGTTGTATCTCTTGCAAGAGATATAGTTTTCTTTGTACCACTTGTTATAATACTTCCAAAATATTTTGGTATAAGAGGAGTTTTAATTGCTGCCCCTGTTTCTGATTTATTAGGTATAATTGTAACTACAATACTTATTTTAAAGTTCTTTAAAAATCTTGATAGTTTAACTTCTAATACTAAAGATGAAAAAGTATATTTGAAAGATTCTAAAGAAGGAATAATTATAGCAATTTCAAGAACACATGGTAGTCAAGGAAAAGCTATTGGCAAATTAATAGCCGAAAAACTTAATATTCCATATTATTGTAAAGAAATGACTGCACTTGCTGCTAAAGAAAGTGGTCTGGATCAGGAATTTGTATCTGAAATAAATAATAGTAAAAATATTTTACATGATTTATATTTAACTACATCACCAGTAAGATATGCTACTATAGCTCAAGAGAAAGTTATTAAAATGATTGCCTCAAAAGGTTCTTGTGTCATAGTAGGAAGAGCTGCGGATTATATTCTTAGAGATTATCCTAATATAGTAAAAATATTTATTTATGCACCTACTGATTATAGAATAGAAAAAGTAATGGAAATGTATAACGATTCTAAATTAGAAGCTAAAAAAAATATTGAACGTGCAGATAAAAATAGAAAAAGTTATTATGAAATGATTTCAGGACAAACTTGGGGTGATGTAAAAAATAAACTGCGGATGTAATCTGTAATTATATAAATAAAATAAAATAGCTACTAATATAGTATAAAAAGTAGCTTTTATTATAGAAAAATATTAAATTAATTACTTAACTTTACATTAATATTTTAATCCATTTTTTAATATTAATAAGTAATTCATCTAAAGAGTAAGAATTTTCATTTCTAAAATATTTTAATATTTCTAACATTATACCATTCATAAGAAATGAAATAGTAAGACTAAGATATTTATCTTTAGAGGTATATTTTAAAGCATCATAAATTTTTTGACTTGCTATTTTTTTTAGTTTATCTAAAAATAAAAGTGAATCGTTTGTAGTTAATAATAATTTATATGTTTCTTCATTTTCTTTTAAACAAATAAATATATTATCAAAATAGTTTAAAATATCCGCTTTAGAATATAGTTTTAAATTTTCATTACATAACAAGTCAATAGTTTGTAATTGATATTCTTGTGCAACTTGATAGATATTATCAAAATGAGTATAAAAAGTACTTCTTGTTATATTTGCTTTATTTACAAGTTCAGTTACGGTTATTTTATTTAATTGTTTTTTTTCGTTTATTAACTCTGCAAAAGTTTTTTTAATTAAATTTCGTGTTTTTATTGCCGAAGAATTAGAACAACTTACTTTCATTTTTTGCTCCTTTCTTTTTAGAGTTTGGTTATTATTATAGCATATTTTTTGTACAAATAAATATAAAATGTCTAAATTTAGACACTTTCAATAAAATTATGCTTTATTAAAAATTATGATAATAATATAATGTAATGTAGACTTTCTGAAAGGAATGAAATATATATGAAAAAAGTAACAAATTTTATTGTAGATAAAAGATATTTTATTTTAGTTTTATTTATTGCTTTGACAATAGTTTCAGCAATATTTTCCAAAAATGTGAAAATTAATCATGATATAGCTAAATATTTACCAGATACTTCAGAGACGAGAATTGGAATGAACATAATGGAAAAAGAATTTGAGGGAAAAGAGACAAGTACATTAAATATTATGTTCGAAAATTTAAGTAAAGAAGAAAAACAAAATATTAAAGAAAAGTTACAAAATATTGATGGAGTAAAAGATATTTACTATGATGATACTTTAGATTATAACAAAGATAAATATACATTGTATGTAGTTAATGTAAAAGATAAATCAGATTCAAAATTAGCAACTAAAGTATATAACCAAATAAATGAAGAATATAAAGATTATACCTTTTATACAAGTGGTGATATAGCTGAGACTAATAAAACAGTTTTACCATTTTGGATAATAGCTTTAGCAGTTTTTTCAGCATTAATTATTTTAATTATTATGTGTGAATCTTTTGTAGAACCATTTTTATTTTTAATAACAATTTTAATGGCCGTTATCTTAAATAAAGGAACAAATATTATTTTTCCTAATGTTTCACATATTACATCTTCAATATCCGCAATATTACAAATGGCTTTATCAATGGATTATTCTATTATGTTAATGAATAGATACGATCAAGAAAAAAAGACTGAAAAAGATAAAGTAAAAGCAATGAAAAAAGCTTTACATAAGGCTTTTCAAGCAATTTCTAGTAGTTCAGTTACTACTATAGTAGGGCTTTTAGCTTTAGTATTTATGAGTTTTAAAATAGGAAAAGACTTAGGAATTATTTTAGCCAAAGGAGTATTATTTAGTTTAATTTGTATATTCTTTGTTTTACCTTCATTAATACTTATGTTTGATAAATGGATTGTTAAAACTAAGAAAAAAACTCCACATATTAAATTAGATAAACTTGGAAGAGTAAGCTATAAAATTAGATATGTATCTTTACCATTATTTTTAATTGTATTAGTTACAAGTTTTATATTAAAAGGTAATTTAGGTATTCTTTATACTGATAAACAAACAGATGAAATATCAAAAAAATTTACAGAAAATAATCAAATGGCTATTTTATATCAAAATAAAGATGAAGATAAAATAGCAAAATATTTAGAAAATTTAGAACAAAATAATAATATAAATGAAGTATTAGGATATGGAAATACTATTAATAAAAAATTAACATATGATAAATTAAATAATAAATTAAAAGATTTAGGTTCAGAAACAAAAGTTGAAGATTATTTATTAAAAATAATTTACTATGATTATTATAATAAACAAAGTAGTAATAAAATTACTTTAAATGATTTTTTAAATTTTATTGAAAATGAAGCATATAATAATCAAAAAATAAATAATAAAATAGATGATAATACAAAAAAAGATATAACAAGATTAAAAAACTTTGTCATAAAAAATGAAATAAATAAAAAAAGAACTAAAGAAGAAATAGCTAGTATATTAGAAATTGATCAAAGTAACATAAATGATATTTTTGTCTATTATTTATCTAAACATAACGAAGAAGAAATAACTTTACCAGTATTTATTAATTTTATGAATAACGATGTTTTAACTAATGAAAAATATAAAGATAAAATTAGTAAAGAAAATATAGAAAATTTAACTACTTTATCTAAATTTGTAAATAAAAATATTTTAGAAGAAAAGATGAATTTTGAAGAAATAGCTAATCTTTTTGGAATAGATAGTGATAATACTAGTGAAATATTTAAATATTATATTTTAAAAAATAATAAAGATACAAAGATGACTATTTCAGAATTTGCTAATTTTGTTTTAAATAATGTTTTAAATGATGAACGTTATAAAGAAAATTTTACTAAAGAAGATATTCAAAATATAAATTTATTATTAAATTTTAGTAATAAAGAAATAATTAATAAAGAAATGAATAGTCAATATTTAGAAAATTTATTTGGAATTAATAAAAGTGTAGTTAAACAAATTTTATTACTAAAATATATTGATGAAGAAAATACTAATAAATTTACGATTGAAGAGTTTATAAATTATGTAATAGAAATAAAAAATAATACTAATTATTTAAAAGATGTAGATATAAGTATTTTAGAATTATTAAAAAATTCAGATTTAATAAAAGATCAAACTAAGTATTCTACTAAAGAAATGTCACAAATATTTAATATAGATATAATTAAGATAAATGAATTATTTAATTTAATAGATTATATTATAAAAGATAAAGAAGAATTTGCTACGCCATTAGAATTTGTAAATATAATTATAGATAATATTAATAATGAGAATATAAAAAATAATATAGATGATGATAACATTGAAAAATTAAAATTATTACAATTAGTAATGATAAGTAGTGTTAATGATAAAGAATTTTCATATGAAGATATTTCTTATGTAATTGGTATAGATATAAATACTGCTAAAGAAATATATACTTTATATATTTTTAATACAAGTAATATAGAAATAACTCCACTAGATTTTACATCTTTTATACTTACTAATAAAGATGATCCTGCTTTTTCAAATAGTAATTTAAGTAAAAATATAGATAATTTAAATTTAGCTTATTTAGTTATGAATAGTACTTTAAATAATCAAAAATATGATAGTAATAGTTTATCTTTATTATTAGGAATAGATAATAAAAATATTAATTTATTATATGGATTATATGATTTTCTATATGTTAAAAATAATGAAAATTATATATTTACATTAAAAGAGTTTGTAAATTTTGTTATTAATGATGTTATGACTAATTCGGATTATTCTAGTAAGTTTGATAATGACAAAATAATTAAATTAAATACTGTTAATGATATTATGAATGATAGTTTAAATCATAAAGAATATACTTCTAATGAAATGTTTAATATTGTTAATAATTTATCAAATAATATTCAAAAAAATATAATCGAAGTTCTTTATATTTATTATGGAAGTGTTAATCAGTATAATAATATATGGGAAATGACTGTGGAAGAATTTGTAAATTATTTGAATAATGATATTCTACTTGATGAAAAATTTATTGATTTTATAGATGAAGATATGAAAGAAGATATAATAAATGCTAAAGATGATATAAAAGATGCTAGGGAATTATTAATTGGTAAAAACTATTCAAGAGTGGTATTAAATACTAATTTTGATTTAGAAAATAAAGAGACTTTTGATTTTATTAATAGTACTCAAGATATGTTAAGTAAAGATGTAGATAATTTTTATATTATTGGAGATTCTAAAATGGCATATGAAATGAGTAAAACTTTTAATAGTGAATTAAATTTTATAACTATTATAACAATGATATCAATATTTATAGTAGTAGCTATAACTTTTAAGTCTGCAATTATACCTATTATATTAGTATTAATAATACAATGTGCTATTTATTTAACAATGGGTATTTTATATATTTCTAAAGATGATGTATATTTTATAGCTTTATTAATTGTTCAAAGTATATTAATGGGTGCAACTATAGATTATGCAATTTTATATACATCATATTATCTTGAACATAGAAAAACTTTAAATATAAAAGATTCTATAATTAATTCTTATAATAGATCTATTCATACAATTTTAACATCAAGTTCTATACTTATTATAGTTACGTTAATTATAGCTAGTTTTACTACTGCAATTACTGCTAAGATTTGTAAAACTATTTCACAGGGTACTTTATGTTCAACAATTTTAATTTTAATTTTATTGCCTTCGATACTGGGATTATGTGATAAATTTATAGTTAAAAAAGATAAGAAGTTATAAATTATTTTGTTACTACTCAGCGTTAAATAACAGAGAATAGACAAACTCTGTTATTTTTACATAAGAAAATTAGGTGAATAATAC
>CANPWS010000006.1 GCA_947584955.1 uncultured Bacilli bacterium
AAAAGTTTTAGGAGATGACGTTAAAGTATTAGAAAAATATAAAGGTCGAGACTTAGAATACATGGAATATGAACAACTAATTCCAAGTTTAAAAGTTAATAAAAAAGCCTTTTATGTAACACTTGCTGATTATGTAACAATGGAAGATGGTACAGGTATTGTTCATATTGCCCCAGCTTTTGGTGCAGATGATGCTAATGTTGGTAAAAAATATAATTTACCATATCTTAACCCTGTTGGAGAAGATGGTAAATATACTGTAGGACCTTGGAAAGGAATGCTTGTATTTGATGCAGATTTAGAAGTAATTAAATATTTAAAAGCAAATGATAAACTATTTAAAAAACAAAAATTAATGCATAATTATCCACATTGTTGGAGATGTAAAAGTCCTCTTATCTATTATTCAAAACCAAGTTTTTATCTTGAAGTAACTAAATTAAAAGATAAAATAATTGAAAATAATAAAAAAGTAAATTGGTATCCATCATTTGTTGGAGAAAAAAGATTTGGTAATTGGCTAGAAAATATGAATGATTGGGCAATATCAAGAACAAGATATTGGGGAACACCTCTTCCTCTTTGGAGATGTAGTTGTGGACATGATGAGATGATTGGTTCAAGAAAAGAACTTATAGAAAAAGCTACGACAAAAGTAGAAAAAGATATTGATTTACATAGACCATATGTAGATGATATTCATATTAAATGTCCAAAATGTGGAAAAGAAATGACAAGAGTAAAAGATGTAATAGATTGCTGGTTTGATTCAGGATCTATGCCATTTGCTCAGTATCATTATCCATTTGAAAATAAAGAATTATTTGAAAGTCAATTTCCTGCGGATTTTATCGCCGAAGGAATAGATCAAACAAGAGGATGGTTTTATTCATTACTTGTAATATCAACTTTTGTAAAAGGTGTAAGTCCATATAAAAATGTTTTAGTAAATGAACTTTTACTAGATAAAAATGGACAAAAAATGCATAAATCTAAAGGTAATGCCATTGAACCATTTACAATAATGAAAAATTATGGTGCAGATACAGTAAGGTGGTATTTACCATATACATCACCAATTTGGACACCTTTAAAATTTGATGAAGATGGTTTAAAAGAAGTATATTCTAAATTCTTTAATCCATTAAGAAATACTTATAATTTCTTTGTACTTTATGCAAATACTGATGAAATAGATATTGAAAAATGTAATGTTAAATATGAAGATTTAGAATTAATAGATAAATGGCTTTTATCAAAATATAATAGTTTATTAAAAAATGTAACGGATGCTTATGAAGAGTATGATTTAAATAAAGTAGTAAGAAATATTACAGATTTTGTAAGTGAAGATTTATCTAACTGGTATATAAGAAGAAATAGAAAAAGATTTTGGGCTAGTGATTTAGATAATTCTAAAAAAGCTGTTTATAAAACAACTTATGATGTATTAGTAAGTTTATCTCAAATAATTGCACCAATAGTACCATTTATATCTGAAGAAATATATACTAAATTAACAGGTTTAGATTCAGTACATACAAGCGATTTTCCAAAATATAATTTAAAATATGTAAATAAAGAAATAGAAAGAAAAATGGACTTGGTAAGAGATTTAATTAGTAGTGGTAGATTTGTTAGAGAAGAAGCAAAGATAAAGGTACGTCAACCTCTTAATGAAGCATTGCTTGATATAAAAAATGAAAAGATAATAGGAACACTTACTGATCTAATTAAAGAAGAATTAAATGTTAAAGAAATAGTTTATGTTAAAGATTTATCTAATTATATGGATTTTGTTGTAAAGCCTAATTTTAAAGTAGTAGGAAAAATATTTGGAAAAAATATTAATTTATTTGCCACTAAGCTTTCTAATTTAAAAAATGAAGAAGTAATAAAACTTCAAAATAATGAATCTATTAATATGGAAATAGATAAAGAAGATTATGAAATTACAAGTGAAATGGTAGATATAAGAATAAATTCTAAAGATGGATTTAATGTAGGTACTATAAATAATGAATTTATTATCTTAGATACAAAATTAAATGAAGATTTAATAATGGAAGGAATAGCTAGAGAAACAGTTTCTAAAGTACAGCAACTTAGAAAAAATAGTGATTTTAACGTAATTGATAGAATAAAAGTATACTACGATGGTGATAGTGAATATGAAAAAGCTATTAATAAAAATTTAGAATTTATAAAAACAGAAACTTTAGCATTAGAATTTATTAAAGATGAAAGTGAATATGAAAAATTTGATATTAATGATCATCAAGTAAAATTAAGAGTAGAAAAAGTATCAAAATAGCTATTAGTAAAAAAACTAGTAGCTTTTTATATTTTAAAATAAATAATTTTAATGTATAATAAAACAAATGGTGATTAATATGATTAGTATTTATATACATATACCTTTTTGCACCAATATTTGTAGTTATTGTGATTTTTCTAAAGTATATTATAATAAAAAAATAGTAAAAAAATATTTAGAAAGTTTGGAAAAAGAAATAAAAGAAAGATATAAAGGTGAGAAAGTTAAAACAATATATATAGGCGGAGGAACTCCCTCTAGTTTAGATGAAATAGAATTAAAAAAATTATTTAATATAATAAAATTATTTAATTTAGCTAAAGACATAGAGTTTACTTTTGAAGCTAATGTAGAAAATTTAAATATTGAAAAAATAAAAATATTAAAAGAAAATAAAGTAAATAGAATAAGTATTGGTGTTCAATCATTTGATTATGAAAACTTAAATTACTTAAATAGACACCATAATAAAGAAAGTGTAGAAAAGGTAATTACAAATTTAAAAGAAAATGGAATAAATAATATTAATATTGATTTAATATATGGAATAAATGAAAATATAGAAAAAGTTAAAGAAGATATAAATTGTTTTTTAAAATTAGATATTCCTCATATTTCTTGTTATAGTCTTATTATTGAAGATAATACAATTCTTAAAAATAACCATGCTTCATATATAGATGAAGATATAGAATATAATATGTATAAATACATAGAAAAAACTTTGGAAGAAAATAATTATATTCATTATGAAGTAAGTAATTATGCCAAAAAAGGTTACGAATCAAAACATAATTTAGTATATTGGAACAATGAAGATTATTATGGGTTTGGTTTATCTAGTGTAAGTTATCTTGAAAGTCATAGAATTACTAATACTAAAAATTTAACAAAATATTTAAATAAAAAATATTTATTGCTAGATGAATATGAAGATAAAGATTTAAAAATGGATAATGAACTTATGCTTGGATTTAGAAAATTACAAGGTATTAATTTAGATAAATTTAAAGAAAAATATTCTTTATCTTTAGATAATGTTTATGATATAAAATTTTTACTTGATAACAATTATTTAATTAAAGAAAATAATTATTTAAAAATTAATAAAAATTATTTGTATTTATTAAATGAAATACTTTTAAAAATAAATAGATTATGAAGAAAAAATAAATTTATTATTGTTTGAAATATTTGAGGGTGAAAAAAGAAAATATATTAGTATTGATGATACATTATACCAATATACTAACGACAACGATATTCCATGTATAATTGAAAATATTTCATATGATAAAAGTTATACTTTAAAAGAAATATCTTCAAATGAAGTTAAAATCAATTATGATAATACATTTACAGCATCAATAATTTTAGAAAATGGTAAATGGGTATTAAATGATCCTATATTTTATTGCGATAGTGTATTAGAAAAAGAATTAAATGCTTAAAAGTAGTACAGTAAAATGTACTATTTTTTAGTTTGATTCTTTACTTTAAAACTTACCTTTGATATAATTAAAATGAGTAGTGAAGGTGATAACATGGCAAAGAAAAAACAAAAAAAAGATAGTGAAAAAAAGAAATTTGAATATAGTAATGAAATAGTAGGAATATTAATAATATTACTTTCTATAATAGGGATAGGAAATTATGGACCAGCAGGTAATTTTATAAGAAGTTTTGCAGTATTTTTAGTAGGAACTATATACATATTTTTATTAATATATTTACTTTTTGTTGGAGGATATTTAATATTAAAAAGAAAAACTCCTAATTTCTTTTCTTTAAAATCTATAGGATTTTATATAGTAGTAGTATGTTACTTAATATTTTTACATACTTCATATATTGCTAAAAACGGTCAAGAAGGATTAAAAATTATAACAGAAACATTTGATAATTTACTTTTAACATTTAAATCCCCAGAACTTGTAAATAATTCTGGTGGGGGAATAATTGGAGCGTTATTTGCTTATGTTTTTTATAGCTTATTTAGAGATGGAACTAATATAGTAGTTTTAGTACTAGGATTATTAGGGTTAATATTATGTTTTAATTTAAGTATTTATGAAACTATAAAAAAAGCAAAAGACAAAGCAAAATCAAAAGTTGATACAATAAAAGAAAGAAGACATGAAGAAAAAGATAAAAAGAAAGCAATAAAAGAATCAAAACAAGAATCAGAAGATGATAATAGTGAAGAAGAAATAAAAGAAGATAAAAAAGTAATAATATCTTCAGTAAGTGATGTTACAAAAGTAAAAGATGAAGAGGAAGAAGACGAAGATGAAGAAGATATTCCAATTAATAGAGGACAGACAAAAGTAATCGATAATTTTGAAGATGAAATAGAAGATAAGAAAGAAGTAGTTATTAATAAAAATTATCAATTACCACCATTAAGCTTATTAAAAACAGTAAAAAATGTTAATAATAAAGATAATGAATCATATGCTAAAGAAGCAATTTTAAAATTAGAAGATACTTTAAAAGTTTTTGAAATTACAGGAAAAATAGTACAAGTCAATATCGGACCATCAGTAACACAATATGAGTTAGAATTAAAAACAGGAACAAAAGTAAATAAATTACTTTCCATTCAAAAAGAAATTGCCTTAGCACTTGCAGCAAAGGATGTAAGAATTCAAGCACCGATACCTGGAAAAAGTACAATAGGAATAGAATTACCTAACAAAGTAAATAGTTCAGTTAGTTTTAAAGAAATATTATCATGTATCCCACCAGTAGATGGAAAAAATATTTTAGCTGTAGGACTTGGAAAAGACATAATGGGAAAAGTAAAATGGACTGAAATTAATTCTACGCCACATTTATTAGTCGCAGGAGCAACTGGAAGTGGTAAATCAGTATGCATGAACTGTATAATAGCTTCAATATTAATGAGAGCAAAACCTGATGAAGTAAAATTAGTAATGGTCGATCCTAAAAAAGTAGAATTAACAATGTATAATGGAATACCACATTTATTGGCACCAGTTGTTACTGATCCTAAAAAAGCTTCAATTGCTCTTAAAAATATTGTCTTAGAAATGGAAAGAAGATATGATTTATTAGAGCATACCAAAAATAAAAATATAAAATCTTACAATGAATATTGCGAAACACATACAGAATATCAGAAAATGCCATATATAGTTGTAATAATAGATGAGCTTGCTGATTTAATGTTAGTAGCTGCCAAAGAAGTTGAAGACTCAATAATGAGAATAACTCAAATGGCACGTGCTGCAGGAATACATTTAATAGTTGCAACTCAAAGACCCTCAACAGATGTTATTACAGGAGTTGTTAAAGCTAATATACCATCACGTATTTCCTTTGCCGTATCATCATCAATTGATTCAAGAACAATTTTGGATATGATTGGTGCAGAAAAATTATTAGGAAAAGGAGATATGCTATTTAAACCAATGGGAGAAAATGTTCCTCAAAGAATACAAGGAGCATATGTAAGTGAAGAAGAATTACAAAAAATTGTAGATTATACAATATCACAGCAAAAAGCAATTTATGATGAAAGTCTTACAATAGATAAAGGTGGAAGTAGTAATACAACTAATGAGGCAGATGATTATCAATCTGATGAAGAATACGATGATCCACTTTACAATGAAATAGTAGATTTTGCCATTAATACAGGTAAAATAAGTGCAAGTTTAATTCAAAGAAAATATAGATTAGGATTTAATAGAGCAGCTAGAATTATTGATTTACTTGAAGAAAGAGGAATAATAGGACCCGCAAATGGCTCTAAACCAAGAGAAGTATTAGTTAAGAAAGAAAGTGGCGAAATAGAAGAGTAAGCTTTATTTACTTTAAATAAAAAAAATGTTACAATATAAATGTCATAAATGTATGATTTAAAAATAAAAGATAACAATATAAAAAGAATAAGGAGGAATAAAAAAATATGCCAACAGTACATATTGAAGCTAAAAAAGAAGAAATAGCTAAAACAGTTTTAATGCCAGGTGATCCAAAAAGAGCAGAATATATTGCAAAAAATTATTTAAAAAAAGCAAAGTTAGTAAATCTAGTAAGAGGAATTACAGCATATACAGGATATTATAAAGATAAAGCTGTAACAATATTTCCATCAGGAATGGGAAATCCATCAATAGGAATATATTCATATGAATTATTTAAAGAATATGATGTAGACAATATAATTAGAATAGGATCATGTGGAGCATATGCAGAAAAATTAAAATTAAAAGACTTAATATTAGTAACAAATTCTATAAGTGAATCTACATATGCACTTGTACAATGTAAATATAAATACAATAAAATATCATCATCATCAATGCTAAATGCCGTAATATCAGAAACAGCAATAGAAAACAATATAAATTTAATAAAAGGAGATATTTATTGCTCAGATGTTTTTTATGAAGAAGAAAACAATTATATAGCTAAACGTGAAAAATATGGAGTACTTGGTGTAGAAATGGAAACATTTGCATTATTTAATAATGCAGCATTACTTAAAAAAAGAGCGTCATGCATATTAACAGTATCTGACTCATTTTGCTATCCAGAAAAACTAACAAGTACACAAAGAGAAAAAAGTTTAGATAAAATGATAGTATTAGCATTAGAAACAAGTTTAAAATTATAATATTTGGTAATAATAAAAGGGAAAGGATTGGTTAAATTGAAATACGAAAAAACATTTATGGGTTCATATAATTTACATTTAATAAAAACAAATAAATTTAAAACAAATACAGTAGAAGTTGACTTTAGATCAAAATTAGATGATGATATAACAATTAGAAATTTACTTAAAATGGTGCTTCTTGATTCAAATAATAATTATAAAACAGAAAAAGAATTAGTAAAAGCTACAGAAAATTTATATGATTTAAAGCTAATTTCTTCGACCAATAGAATTGGTACAAATTCTAATATGTCTTTTAAAATGCGATTTTTAGATGAAAAATATACAGAAGAAGGCATGAATGAAGAATCAATTCTTTTTCTTTTAGACATAATTTTTAATCCAAACGTCGTTGATAGCCACTTTGACTATGAAGTAGTAAAAAAATGTAAAGAAAGATTAAAAAAATCTATAATCTCAATAAAAGATAATAAATTAAAATATGCACTTTTAAAACATTTTGAGAAAATAGAAGGCATGCCATACTCTAAAAATTCTTTTGGAAGTATTGAAGAGTTAGAAAAAATAGATGCCAAAAAATTATACGATTATTATAAAAATATGTTAAAAAATGATATAGTAGATGTTTTTATAGTAGGAGATTTTGAAGAAGAAAAAATAAAAGAATTATTTAAAAATAAATTTAAAGTAGAAACATTTAAAAAAACAAAATATGAAATTTTAGTAAAAGAATTACCAAAAAGAAAAAAAATTCAAAAATATGAAGAATATGATGATGTAAATCAGACCGTTTTGACTATCTTATGCTCACTACATAATTTAAATGATTTTGAAAGAAGTTATACAATTAGAATATACAATGAAATTCTTGGAGGAAGTTCAAATTCAATGTTATTTGAAAATGTCAGAGAAAAAAATTCGTTAGCATATTATATAAATTCAGATGTAAAAGCTTATGATAATATATTATTTATTTATAGTGGAATTAGTAATGATAATATTGAAAAAGCACTTAAATTAATAAAAAAGACCATGAAAGATATAGAAAATGGAGAAATAAGTGATGAAGTATTTAAGTCTGCAAAAGAAACTATTATAAGTTCTATAATAGCTAGTATGGATAATCCAAGTGGAATAATAAATACCTATTATGCTCACGAATTAGTAGGATCAGAGCTTTTTGAAGAAAGAATAAAAGAATTTGAAAAAGTAACCAAAGAAGATGTTGTAAATGTTAGTAAAAAAGTAAATTTATATTCCGAATTAACATTACAAAAGGGTGATAGCGATGAACAAAATTAAAATAAAAGATATAGATGAAGAAATCTATTTCGAAAGATTAGATAATGGCCTTGAAGTATATCTTTATAATAAAGAAAGTTTTGTTAATAACTATGTAACATTTACAACCAAATTTGGTTCTGTTTATAATGAATTTGTACCAATTGGAGAGACCAAATATAAAAAAGTACCAAATGGTATAGCTCATTTTTTAGAACATAAAGTATTCGTACAAGAACATGATCCCCAACCAACAGAATTTTTCTCTGATAGTGGTACTATATGTAATGCTTATACTACGTTTAAAAATACAACATATTTATTTTCTGGAGCAAATAATCTAAAAGAAAATATAAATTTTTTATTAGACTATGTACAAAGTCCATATTTTACAAAAGAAAATGTAGAAAGTGAAAAAGGAATAATAACTGAAGAAATTAACATGTGTAATGATAGACCTACAGATGTAATGTTCGAGGAAATAAGAAAAAATGCTTTTTTCAAAAATAATTTTAAAGAAAGTATAATAGGTACTGTTGAAGATATAAACAGTATAAATGAAAAATTATTATATACATGTTATAATACTTTTTATCATCCATCAAATATGTTTTTAGTAGTAACAGGAACATTTGATAAAGATGAAATAATGGAAGTAATAAGAAATAACCAAGAAAAAAAAGAATTTAAAAAAGCTAATGAATTAAAAGTAAAAGAAATAAAAGAACCCGATAAAATAGTAAAAAAAGAAAGTATAATAGAACTTAATACGGATATTCCTAAAGTAGCATATAATATTAAATTACCTTTTAATAAAGAAATGGAAAAAAGAAAATATAGTCTATATTTATATATAATATTTGCCTGTTTATTTGATGACACATCAGAATTTGATGAAAAATTAAAAAGTGAAAATATAATAACAAGTAGCATATATTTTAATGCCTTAAACTGTGATACACATCTATTATTATCATTAATAAATGAAACTAATAATTATAAAGAATTATTAAAAGAAATAAAAAATAATTTAAAAAATATAAATATTTCTAAAGAAGATTTTGATAGAAAGAAAAAAGTATTAATAAGTAATGAAATATTCTTATATGATAATGTTGAAGCTATTAATGAAACAATTATTGATAATATATTATTTGAAAACAAAATAGCAGATGATATTATTCCATTAATAAAATCATTAAATTATGAAGAATTGAAAGAAATAATTAAGAACTTAAATCTTTCTAATAATACTACAGTTATTTTGAAAAATAATAAAAATAATGTAATTATAAATGAAAATGAATAATAAAATTTAAAAATACTTGTATTTTAACAATAATTATGCTATTATTATTAAGCAATCCGCTTTATTTATATATATGATTGTAATTAATAAAGGAGTGTGTGAACAGTGGCAAAGAGCCTAATCGAAAAAATCACCGAAAAACAAATTAATCCAAACGTTCCAGAATTTAGAGTAGGAGATACTGTAAATGTTGGATGTAAGATTATTGAAGCAAAGGGTGAAAAAACAAGAGAAAGAATTCAAAACTTTGAAGGAGTTGTAATAGCTCGTAAAGGTACTGGAGTTAGTGAAACATTTACTGTAAGAAAAGTAATTTCAGGTATTGGTGTTGAAAGAATATTTCCAGTAAATAGTCCTAATATTTCTTCAATAGAAGTTGTTAAAAAAGGAAAAGTAAGAAGAGCTAAATTATACTTCCTAAGAGATAGAAAGAAAGCTTATAAAATTAAAGAAAGAAGATAATTTATTAATCTTATAAAAATTAGACTAAAATTTAAAGTCTAATTTTTTTTAAGTATAAAATTAATTTAATATGTAATAAATTAAAAAGCTAAAAAACACATCAAATTTACTAATGATTTTTAATTATATGTTATAATAAATATAAATACAAAAGAAAAAGGTGATAAAAATGCCAACCTGGACAAAAGAACAAGAAAAAGCAATATACGAAAGTGGAAAAAATATAATTGTATCCGCAGGTGCAGGATCAGGAAAAACTGCCGTTCTATCAGAAAGAGTAATAGAAAAATTAAAAAATAAAGTACATATAAATGAATTATTAATATTAACATTTACAAAAGCTGCCGCTGCAGAAATGAAAGAAAGAATAAGAAAAAAAATAAAAAAAGATAAAGAATTAAAAGAAGAAGAAAATTTAATTGATTCAGCATATATAACAACATTTGATAGTTTTGCTATGTCTGTAGTAAAAAAATATCATTATCTATTAAATGTATCAAAAGATTTAACAATTATTGATAGTGCTGTAATAGATATAAAAAAAAGAAATATATTAGATGAAATATTTGACTATTATTATCAAAATTTAGATGAAAAATTTTTAAACTTAATAAATACTTTTTGTATAAAAGATGATATAACTTTAAAAGAAGATATTTTATCATTAAATAATAAATTAGATTTAAAGATAGATAAAATTTCTTACCTAGAAACATATATAGAAAAAAACTACAAAGAAGAAAAAATAGAAAAAGATATAATATCATATGAAAATATATTAAAAGACAAAATAGAAAATATTAAAATAAACATTGATAATCTAAGTTTATTAACAGAATCAGAATATATAAAGAAAGTATATGAAAGTTTAACTAATTTATTAAATAGTAATAATTATGATGAAATAAAAGAAAATTTAAATGTTAAATTACCAACACTTCCTAGAAACAGTGATGAAGAAGTAAAACTAGCTAAAGAAAAATTAAATAAAAGTATAAAGTCATTAGAAGAACTTTGTCCGTATAGTAATAAAGAAGAAATAATAGATTCAATAAATAAAACAAAACCAATAACAAAAATAGTAATTAAAATAATAATAGATTTACATAATAAAGTATTAGAATTTAAAAATAATTTAGATGCATATGAATTTAACGATATAGCAATTATGGCAATTAAAGTATTAGATAATAAAGAAGCAAGAGAAGAATTAAAAAATTCATTTAAAGAAATATTAATAGATGAATATCAAGATACTAACGATTTACAAGAAACATTTATAAGTAAGATAGAAAATAATAATGTCTATATGGTCGGAGATATAAAACAATCAATATATCGCTTTAGAAATGCTAATCCATATATATTTAAAGGTAAATATGATGAATATAGTAAATTAAATGGAGGCATAAAAATAGACCTATTAAAAAATTTTAGAAGCCGTGAAGAAGTATTAAACAACATAAATAAAATATTTAATTTAATTATGGATGATGAGATTGGTGGAGCAAACTACATTAAAGATCACCAAATGGTCTTTGGAAATACTAGCTATATACAAGAAGGAAAAACAAATCAAAATAATAATATAGAAATATATACATATAATCCAAAGGAAACAGAATTTAGTAAAGAAGAAATAGAAATATTTATAATAGCCAAGGACATAAAAGAAAAAGTAGAAAGTGGTTATCAGGTATTTGATAAAGATAATTTAACTTTAAGAAATATAACTTATAATGATTTTGTTATATTAATAGATAGATCAACAACATTTGACTTATATAAAAAAATATTTGAATATTTAGCTATTCCATTGTCAATATTAAAAGATGAAAAATTAAATACAGATGATGATATAATAATACTAAAAAATATTATAAACTTTATAATAAAAGTAGCTAAAAAAGAATATGATACAGAATTTAAATATCTATTTACTAGTATAACTAGAAGTTTTGTCTATGCCTATAAAGATGATGAAATTTTTACATATTTTGTAAATAATAATTTTATGGATAGTCCTCTTTATAAAACTAGTTTAGAAATAGTACAATTAATGGATAAAATATCAATAAGAGAATTAATTGATACTATAATGGATAAATTTAATTATATAGAAAAATTAATGACAATAGGAAATATTGAAAAAAGTATAATTAAATTAGATAAAATAAAAGATACTGCCGACAATTTATCACTTTTAGGATATGATATATATAAATTTAATGATTATTTTAAACAAATAATAGAAAATGATTATAAAATAACTTTTAATGTTAATGAAAATGGAAATAATTCAGTAAAAATAATGACAATTCATAAAAGTAAAGGATTAGAGTATCATATTTGTTATTTCCCAGGATTATATAAAGAATTTAACTTAATGGAATTAAAACAACAATTTATATATGATAATACTTATGGTATTATAACTCCATATTTTGATGAAGGAATAGGAAAGACAATATATAAAGAATTATTAAAAGAAAAATATAAAAAAGAAGAAATAAGTGAAAAAATAAGATTATTTTATGTCGCCGTAACAAGAGCTAAAGAAAAAATGATAGCAATATTACCAAATAATTTAAATAATACTGAAGTAGTTAAATTAGATAAAAATAAAAAAATGTCATATAAATGTTTTAAAGATATCTTTGATTCAATTTACAATCAAACAAAAGAATATTATAAAGTAATAGATATAAATAAATTAGGATTAACAAATGATTATAATAAAATTAAAAAATCTAACTATAAAGAAAATATAAATAAACTATCAGAAGTAATAAAAGTATCAGAAATAAATATAGATAATAACTTAGAGCAAGATATAAAATTTTCTAAAAGTACTAATAAAATAATAAGTAAAAAAGAAAAAGAAAATATGGATTTTGGTACAAAGATTCATGAAATATTAGAGATTATGGAAATAAAAGATAAAAATATAGATAAATTTTGTAAGGAAAATCCCTTTATATTAAAAAAAATATCAAGTTTTTTAAATAGTAAATTACTTGAAAATATAAATGATGCTAAAATATATAAAGAATATGAATTTGTTTATAATGATAAAAATAATAGTTATCATGGAATAATTGACTTAATGCTTGAATATAATGATCATATTATAATAATAGATTATAAATTAAAAAATACAGATGAAGAAGCTTATTTAAAACAACTTAATGGTTATAAAAAATATATAGAAAAAATAACAAATAAAAAAGTAAAGATATATTTATATTCTATATTAAAAGAAACATATGAAGAAATAAAATAATAATTAAAAAACTAAAAACATATAATTTATTAGGTGAAATAATGAAAAAAAGTTTTAAATTTTTTGGCCTTATAACACTTATATGTTTTAGTTTTTTTTATACTGAAAAAGTAATGACTGTTGTAAGTGATCAAGATCCGTTAAAAATTGAAATTAATAATTTAAAAGATAGTTATAAAATAGAACCAAATGAAGCAATTGTTACTGAAAAAACAATAATACCAGGTAATAATGGTAGAGAAGTAAATATAGAAAAAAGTTATAAAAAAATGAGAAGCGAAAATGTTTTTAATCAAAATTTATTAGTTTATGATACTTTATATCCCAAATATGTATTATCTGATAATTTAGATAAATATATAATAAAAGGAAGTATTAATAAGAAAAATGTAAGTATTGTTTTTATAATAAATAGTAATAATAATTTAAATAAAATAATGAATATTTTATCAAATAAAAAAGTATACGCTAATTTATTTGTTGACTACATATATTTAAATAATAATATATCTGAAATGAGAAATTATAATATGCACAATATTTATCCCTATGAAGAAAATTATACTCATGAAAATTTGCTAATTGAAGCAAATATTATAAAAAAAGTATCTAAAAATAATCCATCATATTGTCTTTCTATTAAAGAAAATATAAATAATATAAAAGTATGTTCATATAATGATATGAATACTATAATACCTAGTTTAGAAGGAAATTTAAAAAATATTAAATCTAATTTAGAAAATGGTAGTATAATTCTTTTTGATACAGGAATTAGTACAGTAAATGAGCTTTCTTATATTATTGATTTTATAATTGGAAAAGGCTATCAAATAGTAACTCTTGATAAGCTTTTAGATGAAAACTCTTTTTAAAAAGTTATTTAACTATATTGTTAGATATAAATCATTTATGGAATAAATCTTTGCTTTTTAAGTTTGTAATAAAAAAATATAAATAAAATAAGATAATATTAATTTATGTAAAAACTTATTTAGGAAAGTGATAAATATGACAAAACAAGTAATATGGACTAAAGCTGTATTAGAAGCATTTATTAAAGAAGGGAATTTAAATAAAAGACAAGAATATATAATAAGAACTAGAGCTAAAGGATATACTATTATTAAACAAGCTGAAGAATTACATTTAAGTGTGGATCAGATAAACAAAGATATAGCAGAATTAAGAAAAATATATGATGCTGCTCAAATACATAGTGAGATATTACCACCAAGAAGAAAAAATAAAAAAGATTTAGTAAATAATTAAATATTACATTTTCATTACAGAAATATCATATTATTTTTACATAATATTTACAATTTTTAACAATATTTTTATGTAATAATAATATAGTAGTCTAAAAAAATAGAAGGAGGATTTACTAATGGTAAGTAGAGTGAAGTGGTTTAATGATAGTAAGGGGTTTGGGTTTATTGATTACAAAATGGGAGAAGATATATTTGTACATTATTCACAAATAAAAGCAAATGGTTATAAGACTTTGTCCGAAGGTCAAAGTGTTGAATTTGATTTAGTTGCTACAGATAAGGGCTATCAAGCTCAAAATGTTGAACCAGTAAAAGAATTTGTATAAATTTATTAAATTTAATCTAATTTGTTATCATAATAAATTGGATTTTTTTTAATTAATGTAACATAAAAAGGTTGACAGCTTAAATTAGTTATGATATTATTGTATTTAGAAAAAGGAGGGATAACATGGTAAAAATTAGATTAAAAAGAATGGGTGCAAAGAAAGCTCCTTTCTACCGTATAGTAGTTGCAGATTCAAGAAGTCCAAGAGATGGAGCATTTATTGAAAAAATTGGTACATATAATCCATTAACTACACCTGCGGAAATAAAAGTAGATGAAGAATTAACATTAAAATGGCTTAAAAATGGTGCAGTTCCTACTGATACTGTTAGAAATATTTTAAGCAAAGCAGGAATTATGGAAAAATTCCACAAAATGAAACAAGGTAAATAATTATGAATAATTTAGTAGAGCTTACAGAATATATTGTAAAAAAATTAGTATCTGATTCAGATTCTGTTTCTGTTAAAGAGTTTGAGTCTGATGAAGATGATACAATATTAATTGAAGTTATGATTTCTAATGATGATTTAGGAAAAGTAATAGGTAAAGATGGCCATGTTATTAATGCTATTAGAACTATAGCATCAGCAAGTTCATATATTAATGGTAATAAAAAAGTTAAAATAAATGTTGATTCTTATTAATACACTTAACTGTGTATTTTTACTTAAAATATTCTTAAGGAGATGATATTAATGATTTTAGAGGGTAAGACTTTAAAAAAAGAAATATTAGATAATCTTGAGAGTGAAATATCTTTGTTAAAAGAAAAACCTACCTTAGTAGTTATTGAAGTGGGAAATGATGAAGCTTCTAATATATATATTTCGCAAAAAGAAAAAATGGCTAAAAAAGTAGGAATAAATTTTAAATTAATAAAATTAGAAGAAAGTATAAAAGAAGAAGAATTAATAGATATTATTAATAAATATAATAATGCTGATTATGTAGATGGTATTATTGTTCAAATGCCACTGCCTAAACATATAAATGAATCTAATATTCAAAATGCTATAGATTATAGAAAAGATGTTGATGGGTTAACTGATATTAATGCAGGAAAACTTTTTCATAAAAAAGATTCATTAGTAGCGTGTACATCACTTGGTATAATTGAATTACTAAAATACTATAAAATTGAAATAAAATCTAAAAACGTAGTCATTGTAGGAAGAAGTAATTTAGTATCTAAACCATTAATAAGTTTATTTTTAAATGAAGATGCAACTGTTACAGTTTGTCATTCTAAGACAAAAGATTTAAAAGAGTATACTAAAAATGCTGATATTTTAGTCGTAGCAGTAGGTAAAAGAAACCTTATTACTAAAGATATGGTAAAAGAAAATTCTGTTATAATTGATGTTGGTATTAATAGACTAGAAGATGGAAAAATATGTGGAGATGTAGATTTTGAAAATATAAAAGAAATATCTTCCATAACTCCAGTTCCTGGTGGTGTTGGACAGATGACTGTTGCTATGATTGGAAAAAATACATTAAAAGCATATAAAATTAGAAGAAATATACTATAAAATAAAGTTGGTGAGATAATGAAAATAGATTTAACTAGTTTAGTAACTAATCAAACTAATTCTATTTGTATTAATGAAAATGTAATAATTTCAGAAAGTTTACTTAAAACAAGTACGATTAAAAGATTAGAAAATGTTACATTTAATGGAAAAATAGAAAAAGATTATGATGATAATATAGTTTTAAGTGGTGTTATATCTGGCTACATGATTTTACCTGATGATATAACTTTAGAGGATACTTCTTATAATTTTAGTACAGAAATCGAAGAAAATTTATCATTAGAAGATAATTTTATAGATATAATTGATATATTATGGCAAAATATTTTAGTAGAAATTCCTTTAAAAGTTAGAAATAATAAAAATAAAAATATAAAATTAAAAGGTGATGGTTGGAGATTGATTAGTGAAGAAGATGAAAATATAAATTCTAATCAGCCATTTGCCAATTTATCAGAAATGTTAGAAAAAGGAGGGAAAAAATAAAATGGCAGTTCCATTTAGAAAAGTTAGTAAAACAAGAAAGAACATGAGAAGAACTCATTATAAAATTAATGCTAATGGGCTTGTAAAATGTTCTAATTGTGGTGAAATGATAAGACCTCATAGAGCATGCGACAAATGTGGTTTTTATAAGGGAGAAAAGAAAGTTGCTGTTAAAGAAAATTAATAGTCTTCTTTTTTTTAATTATTATCAAAAATTGTACAAAGGAAAAAATTCTTAAAAAATACCTCTTGAATAATAAATGGCAGTGTGGTACAATTAATACATAAATAAAAGTAGAAAGAAGGTG